>CALYRA010000011.1 GCA_945292135.1 uncultured Dysgonomonas sp. | reverse complement strand
AAAGCATTTACCTGCCAATAACAGAATATAAAGAAAATGCTGCTATCTACGTTATAAAGCCTAACGCAACCCAAGCTGTCAAAAGCTTATCTATCAAAGGAGCAACTCAAATCAGAGCCATAGGGCATCTGTCAGTTAATTAATCATATTCAATTAAATTATAATTTATTAAACAATGAGAAATTTTAAATTTTTAAAACTCGTTTCATTAATCCTTTTAGGAGGATTATTTTTCATGTCGTGTAGCGATGATGATGATGACGATGATCAAACAAAAGTTCGTTTTGTTATAACCGCAGGAGATGCACAACAAGATTTAAAAGGCGGTAACTCTCTATTAATCGTTGACGATTTATCAACATTGAAAGATATATCCGTTTATAAAAACGCAGATGCGTTATATACAAAGGATGCTTTTACTCAAGTGTCTTATAATCCGCAATCTAAAGTATTTACGGGATATATTTACGGACGTGGAGCTGTCGAATTGGGAAGCGCCGGTTTAAGATCATATGAAGTAGTTGATAATAAACTTCAAAAATTAGGAGAGCCTGTTAAACTAAAGAATTTTGGTAATACGGGAACATTTGGAGCTTATTCTTACGCAGCCGCTATCAGCAATGCTACAGTAATGGTTGTATCGAGAAGTAACGCTACGATAACAGGAAATGATAAACTTGTAAATCTGGAAAAATTTGCGATAGATAAAACTACGCCTTCAATAACAGGTGTAGTAGACAGAGGTAATAACCAATTAGCTGTTGCGCTTTATTATGCAAACAGAGATTCAGCGGCAGTAGCGCTTACAGATTACAACCTTAACATTTCAGATGTAGTTTACGATAAACGCGTAGGTGCTTCTTACGGCGCATGGCGTAGTGTCCGTTATTCTCAGATCGGTATTGATGGAAATTCGAATGTATATGTCTTTTCCGGAAACGGCAAAAATGGAGTTGGAGCCGTAAAAATTGCTAAAGGAACAAATACTTTCGATAAGAACTATTTATTTGATATACTTGCGGCATCAGATGGTTATCATTTCCGTAAAGTATTCCATATCAGCGATGATTATTTCTTGCTTGAATTTTACTATGATAAAGAAAAACATGGGAATATGGATGCTTCAGGAAAATTTGCAGTAGTTAAAATGAGTGATAAATCATTTAAATGGGTGACAGGTCTTCCAACAAGAGAAAATATTAAGAGTATTGCTTGGCCGGGAGCAGCAGCAGGTGCGATTTATTTACCGATCAACCTTACTGCTGGCAAGCCAACCGTTTATGCAATAGATGCTAAGACGGCAGTCGCAACTCCAAAACTTACGCTTGGTGAAACAGAACTTCTGAAAGCAGTAACTATTATTAATGAATAATCAATATTAACAAATACGACTCAGGGTATAAATTATATCCTGAGTCGCGTTGTTTAGATAATTGATAATAGATAATGAAAAACCTTTCGGTCAGAATATATCATTGTATATCGTCGTTAATCTGTTGATATGACCTATACTTGGACGAACATCAAGACAGGATAGAAGATTAAACAGATAATAAGACTCAAAGATAATCAGCCGTGGAAGACAAAAGCGATGACGTTAAAATCTGAATGAATTATTTTCTGAAATGTGGAAATTCAACATTAAATACAGTACCTGTATCTATTATTGAATCCACCTCAATCTTACCTTTATGCGTTTTGATGACCTTGTCAACGAGGGCTAGTCCTATGCCATTACCACCGATAAATTCCTTGTTTGTACCCCTATAAAATGGTTTGAAAATGTTTTTTAAATCCTTTTGAGGGATGCCGATACCTGAATCGGAGAAACTTATATGAATCGATTCTTTCCGCGAATATATCTTGACAATGGAAGTAGTGTTATCCGAAAATTTGCAATTATTCTCCATCAGATTGATAAAAGCTGTCTTCAACAAATATTCATTTCCTATAATTATTAATTCGGTATCATCTTCGCTGGATTCGGTAAGAAGTATATCTATCTTATACTGACTATTAGCTTTCAATACGTTTTCACGCGCATCCAGTATCACCTCATCAATACGTACTTCCGTCATGGATATTTTACTCTCATCATAACCCGCCTTAGCCAAATCTAACAATCCATTGACAAGCTTTATCAATCGCGTAGCATCATACTTTGAGTTTTGCAACGTATTTATATAATCTGCTACCGTTCGTTCTTTCAATAAGGCAAAATCGATTTCTCCGATCAAAGCTGATAATGGAGTTCGTAATTCGTGAGAAACATTGCTTACAAACATCTTCTGTGATTCGAAAGAAGATTCGATAATGTCCAACGCTTTATTAAAAGATGTAGCCAGCTCGCCAAACTCGTCATTTTCGTTGTAAGTAAGTAAACGCAAACCCAAATTATTTGCAGTGATATCTTTCATTTTGTCCGATATTTCAGAAACAGGCTTCAAAGCTCTTTTTGCCAAAAAATAACCCAGAATAAAGGAAAAGATAATACATATTATAGTCAGTAATGAAAGACTGGTTACAAGTTTGTGTAACTTATTATACCCATAACCATCATAAGCGGCTGCCGTGACTACAAATTGAGTGTTGTTGTAATGAAATATAAATCCAATTGCCTGGTAATTACCCACATAAAAATTAATGTTTCCTTTACTCTCCAAAACCTTATTAATCATTTCGGGAGTTTCTTTAATGATATCTATATCTTTGGCGTCATGATAAAGGAGGTTGAAATTTCTGTCGTAAATGGCAACTTCAACTTCATCTATATATTCTATATTATTTTTGTAGATAGAATGCATTGTCTCGGGAGTTGCCTTCGCTTCGAAATACAAATTCGCTTTCGATACCCCTTCTTTATACAAATCATCATAAAATTCCGTTTCCCGATCGTGTACCGATACAAAATAAATTATTGTGGCGAAAACCGTCATTAATATGGCGGTCACGAAAGAGTATCGAAGCGCTATTTTAGTTTTTATTTTCATTCTTCCGATTTGAGAATAAATCCGATACCCGGACTTGTATGAATGAGCTTTTTATTGAAACCCTTATCGACTTTTCCTCTTAAATAATTAATATATACATCAATAAAATTTGTGCCGGTATCGAAATGAGTGTCCCATACTTTTTCGGCTATTTCGGTACGGGGTAAAACCCTTTCAGGATTTTCAAGTAAATATTTCATCAGGTTGAATTCTTTAGGCGTCAATTTGATCTCCTTATCCGATCTGAATACTTTCCTCATATCAAGATACATTGTCAGATCCGCATATTTTAATTCATTAGAGTGGTGCTTGCCGGACTGATTATCATGTCTTTTAAGTAATACGTTAATTCTGGCGTTCAATTCACGCAAATCAAAAGGCTTTACCATATAATCGTCTGCCCCGGCGTCAAAGCCGTCTAATTTGTCATCCGTTGTTCCTAATGCCGTAAGCATAATGACAGGAGTGGTCGGATGTAATCTTTTGACCATTTGCGAGAGTTCAAAACCGTTATGGTGTGGTAGAATAATATCCGTAATAACCAAATCGTAAGAATTGGAATTGATAAGTCGTTTGGCGGTATCACCGTCAAAAGCCGCGACAACATCAAAACCAAACTCCGATAACCCCTTTTGTAAAAGCTCAGCTATTCGTTTCTCATCTTCTATAACAAGTATTTTTTTCATACCAAAAAAGGAAAAAGGTCTAAGACAAAGATAGTTTTTTAAAACTCAATATCCCATATCCCACATGTTTTTTGCAAATTGACCAAACATGAAACATATCCTTTCATTGTTTCCAAATACTGTTCATGTACTTCATTATAAGTTCGTTCCGCAATCAGTACTTCCATAATGCTGGTTTCACCCCGCTTGTATTTATACAACATTCCGTCAAGTACTTTGCGTGACTCATCCAATAAGCCTGATTGGTATTGTTTTACTTTTTTCTTTGCGGCTTCGAAGTAAAAGAAAGCCTGCGATATTTCGGACTGAACCTGTAACTCCGTACTCTGCTGTTGTATTTTCGATTGCTTGACGTTAAACTCAGCAGCCTTAACAGCCCCTTTATTTAAGTTCGAGAACTTTAAAGGAATAGTTACTCCCGCTGTATAGGAACGTCTTGTCGGAAGAAATCCATGCCAATCACGTTCATAATTAATAGATAAACCTATATCCATTTTACGTTCAGCCTGAACCAATTTTCGTTGATTGATTAAAACTTCGACATTTTTATGCGCAGTCAAAAGGTCAACGCGGTTGGTTAAACCTTCTGATACAAGTTCGGATAGCCTATATTCCCTGTTCAATTTATCCCATTTGCCCGATGGAATTTTGAGAATATCGGAGCTTTTACCCATAAGCTGATTGAGGGATACTAAAGATGATTTATAGACAGCCTCTTGTTCAAACAAGTCATTTAATAAAGTCACAGCTTCGAGTTTTGATTGTCGGGCATCCGTTTCAGTAATTTCCCCTAAACTAAACCGTATACTATCGGACTTGCTCAATTGCAACATATAATCATAAGAACTTTTTTTAACCTCAAGAAGTTCTTTTTGTTGAATTGCGTCTAAAAATAAATCTGTAGCTTCGGCGCGTAATTCTTGATAATAATATTCCAGCGCCAGTTTTTCCCGTTCAGCCTGACTCTTGGCGAGATTTACCCTTGCTCCCCGCTTGTTTCCCAATTCCAAGTTATACGACAGTTCTAATTTAAAAGTTTTGTCAGCCGCTTCAAATTCCAAATCCGGGTCAGGTAATATTTTCTGAGCTATAACTTCCGCTTCCGCTATATCAACATTGCATTTTTCGGCTAAAAAGGCAAGATTATTTTTCCCGACAAGATTCAGAAATTCGGAAAAAGATATGGTTTGATTGGTTTCATCACCGACATTTTGTGACCGAATATCAGTCACTGCGTATATAAAGATGAAACAAATTAAAATGAATTTAAGCTTATTAATTTTCATGATCCGTTTCTTTTATTGATTTTTCGGCTCTGACTTCTATCAAGTAATAGAATGCCGGTAAAGCAAATAATGTGATGATAGTAGAGAACATCAATCCGTATACGATGACCGTTGCGAGAGGACGCTGAACATCGGAACCAATACCGGTAGCTAACGAGGCGGGCAATAATCCCAATATCGCTACCGTGGCAGTCATCAGTATCGGACGAAAACGATGACGAGCGCCATTTGCTACCGCTTCGAATAAAGACATGCCATCTTTTCTCAAACCGTTGATATGCGTAATCATAATTACAACATTTTGTATTGCTACTCCAAAAAGGGCGATAAATCCGACAGCGGATGATACGTTGAGCGTCATTCCTCTTATATTCAAAGCCAACATACCGCCAAACAACGCCAATGGTACAATTGTTATAACTAACCCCGCCTGACGAAATTTTCCGAATGTAGCATAAAGAAGTATAAACATGATCGCTAATGTTAATGGGACAATTACAGCTAAGCGTGAATAAGCCCTATTCTGATTTTCGAACTGGCCTCCCCATTTTATATGATATTTTTCATGGTCGTATTTTACGTTCTTTTCAATGGATTTTTGCGCTTCGTCTAAAAATGAAGCGAGGTCGCGTCCTCTGATGTTCAATTTTACAGTCAGATGTCGTTTTTTCATCTCCCTTGTAATAGTACTTTCGCCCGTACTCAATTTGATATCGGTTACTTGTGACAAAGGTATTTTAGCGCCGATTGCTGATGTAAGCATCAGACCCGCAATTTTTTCAGGAGTGTTGCGCGAATTTTCATCATACTTGCAGGTAATATCATATACCCTGTCATTCTTATAAATCTGAGATATTGCTTTTCCTCCGATAGCAACCTCAATCAGGTTAGATATATCCGAAACATTCAACCCATAGCGGGCAATGGCATCCCTGTTCATCTGAATTTGTAGTTGAGGCAAAGGAGGTTCTTGATCGATATCTAAATCCACAGCCCCTTTTACCTTTTCTAAGGTAGACAAAACGTTTTCCGCAATGCGTCTGGTTTCTTTAAATTCTTCCCCATATACTTTAACCACTAATTCACTGTGCGCGCCTGCGATCTTATCCATTACGCCGTCAATCATCGGTTGGCTGAACCCTACGCGAAAACCGGGCAAAGATTCGTATTCTTTAGCCAATTCGTTTATCAGATCATCTTTTGTCTTACCCGAAGGCCATTCGCTATAAGGTTTTATACCTATCGACACTTCGAAATGCGAAGGCGTGAAAGGGTCGGTTCCATCATCGTTTCGCCCTGCTTGAACTCCGATATAAGTGACTTCGGCATATTTCATTGTCCGTTGGCGAAGAGTGTCTGACAGTTCTTTTGATTTTTCAACCGATATTCCGGGCGGTAGATTTACTTGCATCCAAATCGACCCTTCATCCAATACCGGAAGGAAATCTTTTCCGACAAGTATTGTTAACCCTATGGCGCAAACAAAGATTACAACTACCGAAACAATCACTTTCTTGGGCTTTTTCAATATATTATTTACAATCCCCGAATATTTCAATGTTAATTTTTCGAGCCATTTATTATGATGTAATTTACGAGGTTTACGATACAAGGCGAATCCGATACTTGGTATCAGGAACAAAGCTACAAGCAAAGCGCCTATCAATGCGTAACTTACCGTAAAAGCCATTGGCGTGAACAATTTGCGTTCAACCCGTTCGAAAGCAAAGAGCGGAAGATATGCCGTGATAATAATAATCGTGGCGAAAGCGATTGGTTTTGCGACATCTGTGACAAGTTTTGATATTGTCTTTTCTTCCAGATATTCCAAAGGATGGTCTTCTCTTTTTTTCAAAATCGTTTCCAGCATGACTATAGCTCCATCGACTATTATTCCAAAATCGATGGCTCCCAGCGAAAGTAAATTGGCGGGAATATTGGTAAAGTGCATCAATATAAACGCTATAAGCAACGATATAGGAATCGTAACCGCCACGAGTAATGCGCCCCGCCAGTTGCCTAAGAAAATAATAAGAACTATTACGACCAAGACCATGCCTTCCAATAAGGTACGTGATACGGTATGAAGCGTCGTATTGACCAGATCCGTACGATCAAGAAATGCGTGTATTTTTACGCCTTCAGGAAGAGTTTCATTATTAAGTTCATCTACAGCGTTTTTGATGCCTTTCAGCACTACCGATGGATTCTCATGTTTCAGCAATAAGACGATACCTTCGATACTTTCCGAATAATCTCTCTTGCGGTCAGTATATCCGAAAACGCCTTTGCGTTCGAGATTACCATATTTCAATTTGCCCAAATCGTTCAGAAAAACAGGTACTCCGTTTTCGGAACTGACAACTATTTTGCCTAAGTCTTCCAAATCCGTAATTTGTCCTATGCCTCGTACCACATACCCCAGATCGCCGCGATTGATAACGCTTCCTCCTACATTGGAATTATTGTTTTCAATAGCTTCAATCACTTGATTGAGAGAGAGGTGATATTGTTCAAGTTTTTGCGGATCAAGCTCTACTTGATATTGGGTGGTTATACCCCCGAAGTTGCTGACATCAGCCACGCCCGGTACTTGCTTAATGCGTGGAATGATGACCCAGTTTTGCAAATCAGTCAGTTCCCTCAACGAATGTTTGTCGCTTTCGATAATATATCGGTATATCTCTCCCGTAGGAGAAGTTAGAGGGTCTAATCCCGGTTCCGCTCCGTAAGGAAGATTTAATTCATCCAATCTTTCCTGTATTCGTTGGCGGCTCCAATAATCTTCGATGCCATCTTCAAACACAATTGTAACCATTGACAATCCGAATGTACTTTTGCTTCTCATCACGTGCATGCCGGGCAAACCGTTTAAAGCACGTTCTATCGGAATGGTTATTTGTTGTTCGACTTCTTCAGCCGCTAAACCCGGAACTTGCGTCACTACTTGCGAAGTAACGTCGGCAATGTCGGGGTAAGCTTCAATGGACAACTGTCGCCACGAGTAATATCCAAAGAAACAAAGTATAATAAACAGGCAGAGTATTACCCACCGTTTTTGTATTACAGTCAACATTAAATCTTTTTTCATTGTCCTTTATTTTAGATAGTATCCGCCTTCACTTATTATTTTGTTGCCCACGCTAAGACCTTTCGAAATAACGGCTTCTCCGTTTTTTGAAGTCTCTACCTCAACGGGAGTTCGTTTATAAATATTTGGCGCTAATTCAACATAGACATAGCTGTCTTTTTCGCCTTGCAATAAGGCTTTTTCAGGTATATGTATAAAATCGGACGCTTTGTCAAGGAAGTGAACAGTCGTATACATTCCTATCTTGAGTAATCCTTCTTTATTGTCGCAAATGGATAACACTTTTATGGATCGTGTCGCTTCATCCACAGCCTCTTCGACATGAAATACTTTACCCGTAATCACTTTTCCGGGATAAGCCGACATGTTTATCTCGATATTATCCCCTTCGTGGATAAATCGTATATCTTTTTCTTTTACCTGCGCGGTAACCCATACTTGCGAAAGATCCGCAATCGTAGCTATAGGCTCCGAATCATCTTTGATATATTGTCCTGTCACGATATTATTTTCTATAACATGCCCGGCGATGGGTGAACGTACGATAAGGGGTTGTCCCAATATTATATTTTCAGGGTTTACCTGATATACCTGCAAAGCAGAATGAGCGTTTTCGTATTCTTTTTCGACAATCTGTAAAGTGTTTAAGGCTTCTTCCAGTTCTTTTTGCGAACCAACTCCGTTTTTTATCAAGTCTTTCTTCCGTTTCAATTCTTTCTGCGCTAATTCTCTTGAGGCGCGCGCTTGAAAGAAGTCTTTCTGAACAGCGGTGAAAGATGGAGATATTATTTCGAATAAAGGCGTATTCGCTTTGATCGGCTGTCCGAGTTTGATATATGATTTGATAATCCTTCCCGAGAAAGGGGGCGCTATATAAGCAAATTGCGTAGGAATAGGCTGAACAGTACCTGCCGTTATCACTTCTTTCGAATATGATTTAACTTCTACTTCTGATAATTTTATTTTAGAAGCAATTAAATTTTGATCGCTTATATAAACCGTATCGCCTTTTACCTGATAGGTGTTTGGCGTATTTTCGTCTACTTTGTTTCTGCATCCAGTGAAACTTATGATGAATGGTAGCAATATGATAAGCAAATATTTTTTGTTCTTCATGTCATTCCGTTTTTACTATTAATATTTTTGCCACAAAAGTAGAGTTGAGGTATCATGTAAGCCGTTAGAGAAGTCTTAGAATATTATTAGAAAACTATTAGAAATCGAAAAAGTTTAAAAAAACGGTATCGCATGATTAAAAAAAGAATAATTTCGTACGCCTGCAATTTTCTTAGCCCCGTATTTATGAATATGTTTTTATAACTGATTTTAATGATTACTCTTGTTTTCGGGTAAGCTGTGACGCATTTGATACAAAGTGTTTTGTCCCTGTGCGTCAATCATCTGTCAAAGGTAAAATGCCATTCAAATCTTATTCATATTCCTACGATCAGAACTAATCCGATATTGGCTTTGAACGAAAAATTAATTAATAATACCTTTTATAACCATCTATGAAATTTACGGATATACCATTGTTTGACAAACTGAGTAAGAAAACAATATCCTAAAAGGATTCCTATCAACCAAGGGAAATATGTCCAAGGCAGGGGCGTTAGACCAATTGATGCCCCAAGACTTGTGAACGGAATGACGATACCTATCGCCATTACAAAGATAGTAGTCATCATGACAGGCAACGAAGCTCTGCTTTGTATAAATGGTATTTTCCTAGTCCGTATCATGTGTACAATGAGTGTTTGGGAAAGAAGTCCTTCTATAAACCAACCGGATTGGAACAGCGATTGGTCGTCGTATGTGGTACATTTAAAGACATACCACATTACCAGATAGGTTGCGATATCAAATATAGAACTGATAGGTCCAATCCGTATCATAAAACGTTTGAGATCGGACGCGTCCCATCTGCGTGGTTTTTGCAGATATTCTTTATCTACATTATCGAAAGGGATCGTTATTTGCGAAATATCATACAGCAAGTTTTGTATCAACAGATGAATCGGTAACATGGGCAGGAATGGCAAAAACGCGCTGGCTGCTAATACGCTGAACATATTGCCGAAATTGGAACTGGCTGTCATCTTGATATACTTGTTTATATTACCGAAAATTTTTCGCCCCTCTATAACCCCTCTTTCCAATACCATTAGGTCTTTTTCGAGCAATATAATATCTGCGGATTCCTTAGCTATATCAACAGCCGTATCCACCGAAATACCTATATCCGCTTGCCGTAATGCGGCAGCGTCATTAATCCCGTCACCCAAAAAACCGACTGTATTGTTTTGGTGTTGAAGGATTTGGATTACCCTTGACTTTTGCAGGGGAGTGAGTTTAGCGAAAATATTAGTTCTGATAACAGCTTTTTCAAGTTCTTCATTGCTCATCTCTTCAATCTGTTGACCCAATAAAACATGTTCAACGCTGATTCCGACCTGACGGCATATATTTTTTGTTATAAGGGCATTATCGCCCGAAAGTACTTTTACTTCTACGCCATTATTATTTAACGCTTTGATTGCTTCCGAAGCCGAAGGCTTGGGCGGATCCAGAAAAGCTAAATAGCCTATCAATACCATTTCCGATTCATCTTCGATGGCAAAAGAATGTTCTTTCTCTACCCAGATTTTTTGAGCCACGCCAATTATCCTCATAACTTTCATATTCATTTCTGCGCCGACATCGAGTAACTTCTCTTCTATATCCGCCGTAATAGGAATCGCA
>CALYRA010000010.1 GCA_945292135.1 uncultured Dysgonomonas sp. | reverse complement strand
GAGGATCAAGCGCTCGTGACTTCAAAACCCGATATATCGAAACAGGGGCAGCATTAGCGACAGATGAAAATATCAATGACATTGAGAATGGAGAAGGTTTCGACAGATCAACATTAGAATTGCTCGGTAAACAAATGGAATTGCTCAAGGCAATTAAAGCGACTCATACGCCAATGATAGTAATTTATATACAAGGACGACCCTTGAATATGAACTGGGTAGCGGAAAATGCCGACGCTTTGCTAACCGCATGGTATCCGGGACAAGAAGGAGGAAATGCCATTGCCGATATTTTATTTGGCGATTACAATCCTTCGGGACGATTACCTATCTCGATTCCACGTTCGGTAGGACAAATTCCGGTACATTACAACAAAAAGAATCCTCGTCCTCATGACTATATTGAAGTAACTGCTAAGCCATTATACACTTTCGGATATGGATTGAGCTATTCGGATTATAAGTATGACGATCTACTTATCGAACCACAAGGAGAATATAAATTTTCGGTACAATTTACGCTTACGAATATAGGAAATTATGACGGAGAGGAAGTTCCTCAACTATATATTAGGGACGAAGTTGCATCCACTGTGCGACCCATAAAACAATTAAAACACTTTAAAAAGGTTTTTCTGAAAAAAGGAGAACAAAAAAAAGTAACATTTGATATTACAAAAGAAGACTTAAGCATCATCGACCAACAAATGAACCGGATAGTTGAACCCGGAACTTTTTCGGTAATGATTGGTACTTCGGCGGATAACATAAAATTAATGGACAAAATCAATATCATTCAATAAAATAACTATGAATAATAACAAAAAAGTATCTTTAAGAAAGACTGTCATATTTCTTTTGACTGTTTTTCTTTTCAGTAGCCTCAGCGCGCAAGAACTGACTAAGCTATGGACAGGATTAAGAAATCCGCAACCCGAAAGAGAACTGCCAAAAGGCAAAGCACCCTTTCAAGTATCTAAAAGAATACCTAAAAAAAATACCCCTACTGAATTAAAACCAATTCAACAAGGTGAATGGATTATTAGTAATGGATGGGAAATGACTGATGGTGCAACATTAATCGAATCCCAGAAATCAATCTTCGACCCGAATCTGGATACAGATACTTGGTATAATGCCACAGTACCGGGCACAGTATTGACTACTCTTGTTAATCAGGGTGTATATCCCGATCCTTATTTCGGATTGAATAACATTTCAATTCCCGATACCCTATGCAGAATGGATTGGTGGTACAGGACAAAATTTGATTTCCCTGAAAATACGCAAGGACGACAAATACATCTTTTGTTCAACGGTATCAATTATAAAGCAGAAATTTATTTAAATGGTAAAAAACTGGGAAACATCAATGGCGCATTTATTCGCGGCAACTTCAATGTAACAAACTTGATTCGTACAGAACAAAAAAATATATTGGCAGTACACATATTACCGCCCAACAATCCGGGTATTCCTCACGAGCAATCAATGATAGCAGGGCAGGGACTAAACGGGGGGATGCTTTCTATGGATGGTCCTACATTTATTTCATCTATCGGTTGGGATTGGATTCCCGGAATCCGTGACCGCAATATCGGAATATGGCAAGATGTTCGCTTAAAAATTGGTGGAGAAGTAATTATTGGCGATCCTCTTATAATCACCGACGTATTGTTGCCTGATACGACAAAGGCTAAAATCACAATAAAAACCAATATAAAAAATGTAACGAACAAACCTGTACAAGGAGTGTTATCCGCCAAAATAGAAAATATAAATATACAACAACCATACAGCCTTAAAGCCAATGAAGAAAAGGAATTAATATTCTCTCCGACCGAATACCAAAAATTGAATATAAACAATCCACGTCTGTGGTGGCCAAACGGATATGGTAATCCCGAATTATACAATCTTGTTTTGGAAACGAAAGTAGAAGAGAAATTTTCTGATTTGAAAACCGTGCGTTTCGGTATTAGAGAAATGTCATACGAATTGATGATAAATACGCCGGAAAAAGGAAATAGCCGTATAGCTTATACACCCAATGACAGAGTAAAACCCGGAACACCTGTTTTTGATTACGAAAAACGTACAGCCTATACCAAAACAAACGAACTTCCAAGCCTGTTTGAAAACGCTGATAAGTCAGGTATTAAAGAACTTTCGGCGGACGACCCGATGGGACCCTACATCGTTATCTGCGTAAATGGTAAACGGATATTCTGCCGCGGAGGCAATTGGGGTATGGATGACGGTATGAAACGCGTATCAAGAGAAAGGCTCGAACCATACTTCAAATTACATAAAGAAGCTAACTTCAACATAATACGTAATTGGACAGGAGAATCAACAGAAGAAGATTTCTACGCGTTGTGCGACGAATATGGACTATTAGTTTGGAATGACTTTTGGATCACGACGGACGATACCGTAGAGCCAAACGATATGGCACTATTCGTACGCAATGCAACAGATGCTGTACGCCGCTATCGCAATCACCCATCCATAGCTGTTTGGGGACCTCGTAACGAAGGCTTAGCTCCCGAAGAAATTGCATATACGTTGAACGCTATGGTAAATAAAGAAGACCCTACGCGCCATTATCACGGACAATCACGTTTTCTCAATATGGATTCAAGCGGTCCTTGGGGATATTTTAAAGATCCTTCAAAATATTTTACGGAAAATGCAAAAGGATTTATTACTGAGATTGGTACATTTGCAGTTCCTACAGCAAATACAATCCGTAAATTTATTGCTCCTGAAGACCAATGGCCAATCAATGATGTTTGGGCATACCATGATCTGCATCATAAATCACAAAATTTTATAAACTTCATGGACGCCATAAATAGATATGGTACTCCAATCAATATGGAAGATTTTGCAAATAAAGCCCAATTCGTTTGTTATGACGCATGGCGTGACATAATGGAATCCTGGAACAGTAAAATGTGGAACAACACATCGGGACAAATACTTTGGATGAGCCATCCCGCATGGCCAAGCTTGATATGGCAAACTTATACGTATGACTATGAAACACCCGGATCGTATTTCGGATCAAAAAAAGCATGTGAGCCCATACATATACAACGCAATCTTCCTGATAACCAAATTATGGTAATCAACACGACCTTAAATGATTATAAAGAGATGAAAGCAACCGCGAAATATATTGACCTGAAAGGAAAAGAATTGTATAACAAATCCATGAAAATAAATGCGATAGCAAATGCCGCTACAAAATGCTTCATCCCCGAAATGACAAACCTTCCCGCAATGTGTTTAATGCGTTTGGAGCTAAAAAATAAAAAAGGACAAATTATTTCTACGAATGACTATTGGGTTACTGATGGCAATAGCAGCTCATATCAGAAAATTAATGAATTGGAAAAAGTTCGAGTTCATTTAATGACCAAAAATTCCAAAGACGGCACTCATACCACAGTTGAAATTTCCAATCCGTCGCAAACAATAGCCACAGCCATAAAATTAAATATAGTTGATAGTACAACCGGCGAAATACTTCTTCCGGCCTATTTTTCAGATGGATATTTCAATTTACTTGCGGGCGAAAAACGCGAAATAAAATTGAAAGTACCAAATAAGTTTGAAGGACGATATAAAATTATAGCAACAGGATATAATGTACAATAAATAAAAGAGATTATGAAAAATAGAATATTTTCAATACCGCTTGCCATTTGCTTATCAATTTTTCTTTTCTCATGCCAAAATAAGGAAAAAGAAAATAATGAACCGCAAAAGTTAACTCAATATGTCGATCCGTATATAGGAACAAGTGATCATGGACACGTATTTATGGGAGCTAATGTTCCTTTCGGTTTTGTACAATTAGGACCGACACAATATAGTGAAGGATGGGATTGGAGCTCAGGATATCACTATTCGGACTCTACGATTATCGGTTTCGGACATCAGCATCTCAGCGGAACAGGAATTGGCGATCTGGGCGATATTTCATTAATGCCCGCCATCGGTAATGTCAAAATGAAGAGAGGAGTATTACCGAATGATTCGACAGGTATATACTCATACTTTTCTCATGATAAAGAGATAGCAAAAGCCGGATATTATTCGGTTCATCTGGATCGTTTCGATATTGACGTAGAATTGACTGCTACACAACGTGTAGGGTTCAGTAAATTCACATTCCCGGAATCTAAAGATGCAAAAATAATCTTTGATTTAGAACATGGTATTGGTTGGGATACTCCGGTGGAAGGCAATTTAGTACAAGAAAATGATACCGTAATTTCGGGATACCGAAAATCTACAGGATGGGCAAAAGATCAACGCGTATACTTTACGGCTGTTTTCTCTAAACCGATGAAAGGATTTGAAATATTTGATACTACCAACAAAAAAGATGGAACCTCAATTACGGCTCAACGTCTTTATGGGCAAGCATTATTCGATACCAAAAAGGGCGAAGCTATATATGTAAAAGTAGCCTTGTCACCGGTTAGTATCGACAATGCAAAACTAAATATGCAAAAGGAATTGAATGGATGGGATTTTGAAAAAACGGTTGCTCAAGCCGATGAAGCATGGAATGAACAGTTAAATAAAATAATTATCGAAACAAACGATGAAGCAAAGAAAAAAACATTTTATACGGCTTTATACCATTCTATTTTTGCACCTTCCATATTCCATGACGTAAACAATGATTATAGAGGGTCTGATGGTAAGATATATAAGGACTCCACTTTTACCAATTATACGACCTTTTCGCTATGGGATACATATCGCGCAGCTCATCCATTGATGACAATCATTCATCCCGAAAGAACGGCTGATATAGGTAAAACAATGATCCATATATTCGAACAGCAAGGTAAATTGCCGGTTTGGCATCTGATGGGTAATGAAACGGATTGTATGGTTGGCAATTCGGGTGTAGCCGTATTGGGAGATCTTGTTCTGAAAGGATTTGACGTAGATAAAGAAAAAGCTTTCGAAGCAATGAAAGAGTTTATGTTATCAGACGAAAGAGGATTGAAACTATTGAAAGAATACGGTTACATACCATATGACAAAGACCCTACCTTTGAAACCGTAGCAAAAACACTGGAATATGCTCTCGATGACTGGACTGTAGCTCAATTGGCTAAAAAAATGGATAAAACGGAAGATTACGAATATTTTTCGAAAAGAAGCCAATCATATAAACACCTCTTTGACAAAGAAACTCATTTTATGAGAGGTTTGTCATCGACAGGCAAATTCCGCAAACCATTTAATCCTCTACATTCTACGCACCGGGAAGATGATTATACAGAGGGCAATGCCTGGCAATATACATGGTTAGTACCTCATGACGTATATGGATTAATAGATCTTTTTGGAAATGAAGAAGCATTTATAAGCAAACTTGATTCACTGTTTATTGCCAATGGTGATATGGGTGCTGAAGCATCTCCCGACATTTCCGGACTTATCGGACAATACGCGCACGGCAACGAACCAAGCCACCACATAACATATCTATACGCATATGTAGGGCAGCAATGGAAAACAGCCGAAAAAGTACGTGAAATATTAAATACTCTTTATTTCGATGCGCCTGCCGGACTTAGCGGTAATGAAGACGTCGGTCAAATGTCATCTTGGTATATCATATCTACGCTAGGATTCTACCAAGTAGCGCCGGCAGGAGGCGTTTATGTATTCGGTAGCCCAAATATAGATAAAGCGACCATTAATGTGGGGAATGGTAAAACGTTTACCGTTTTAGCCCATAATAATACCAAAGACAATATTTATATACAGAGCGTAAAACTGAACGGTAAAACATATACAAAATCTTATATCAATTATACCGATATTATGAACGGTGGTACTCTTGAATTCGATATGGGAAACAAACCTTCAAATACTTTCGGAGTGAATAAAAATGATAGACCATGAAAAAAATCCTTTTATCAATCGTATTTGCATTCGTTACAACATCATTTTTTGCGCAAAGCGAACCTGTCGATTATGTAAATCCATTTATTGGAACTTCTAATTATGGCACAACGAATCCGGGGGCAATATGCCCTCAAGGATTCATGTCTGTAACTCCATTCAATGTAATGGGTTCTGATAAGAATGTATATGACAAAGACAAACGCTGGTGGTCTACGCCTTATGTTCACGAAAATACCTACTTTACGGGATTTTCGCATGTCAATTTGAGCGGAGTAGGTTGCCCCGAGGCTGGTAGTTTGTTACTTATGCCCACAAGCGGAGAACTGATAGTTGACTATACTAAATACGGTAGCGGATATAAAAACGAAGTAGCCACACCCGGTTATTACTCTAATTATCTAACTAAGTATAATATTAAGACCGAAGTTACGGCAACTCCCCGTACAGGCTTAGCGCGCTTCACCTTTCCCGAAGGAAAAAATAATATCCTACTGAATTTAGGAGAAGGATTGACCAATGAAACAGGCGCTACTGTACGGAAAGTAAATGACACCGAAATAGAAGGCATGAAATTGTTGGGAACTTTCTGTTATACGCAAAGTCAAGCGGTATTTCCTATTTATTTTGTAATCGAGTCAGCAAAAAACCTTTGAAATCAGGCTATTGGAAATTTCAGCGTCCCGGAGAAAAATGGGAAGACGAGTGGAACCAAGATGCCGGAAAATATAAAATCTATACCAAATATGAAAAGGAAATAGCCGGAGACAATATAGGGGCTTATTTTACATTTGATTGCGAAAAGGGAGAAACCATCGAAGTACAGATGGGAGTATCATTTGTAAGCATAGAAAATGCGCGCCTCAATTTAAATACGGAACAATCGAAATGGGATTTTGACGCAATAAGAACCGAAGCGCGAAATAAATGGAATAAAGATCTGTCGCGTATTCTTGTGGAAGGCGGAACAAATGACCAAAAAGTTGTATTCTATACTGGTCTTTATCATATGCTTATCCATCCTAATATCTTGCAAGACGTGAACGGAGATTATCCTGCTATGGAAAGTGGCCAGATAAAAAATACAAAAGAGAATCGCTATACAGTTTATTCGTTGTGGGATACCTATCGTAACCTGCATCAAATGATGACGCTTGTGTTTCCCGATCGCCAATTACAAATGGTGCATACTATGATTAATATGTATAAAGAATGGGGATGGATGCCTAAATGGGAATTATATGGACGCGAATCGCTGACAATGGAAGGCGACCCCGCTATACCGGTCATTGTAGATACATGGATGAAAGGCTTGCGTGATTTTGATTTAGATGCGGCTTATCAAGCTTTTTATAAATCGGCGACAACTCCCGGATATCGAAATGTTCTAAGACCAGACAACGATGACTATATGACATTGGGTTATGTACCATTGACGGAAAAATTTGATAATTCGGTTTCACATGCTCTGGAATATTACATTGCTGACTGGAATCTTTCTCAATTGGCTAAGGCATTAGGTAAAGACGCTGATGCCAGATTGTTTTATCAACGTTCATTAGGATATAAACATTATTACAGCAAAGAATATGGAACTTTCAGACCAATATTACCGGACGGAACATTCCTGACGCCATTCGACCCGCTGCAAGGCGCTAATTTCGAGCCTAATCCCGGATTTCATGAAGGAAATGCGTGGAACTATACCTTTGCCGTTCCGCATGACATACCGGGCTTAATAAAATTGATGGGAGGCGAAAAGAAGTTTGTAAATAAACTTCAATCCGTGTTTGATAATGGTTATTTTGACGTAACAAATGAACCTGACATGAATTATCCGCACTATTTCAGTAAGATAAAAGGGGAAGAATGGCGAACTCAAAAATTGGTTCGCGAAATATTAGATAATCATTTTAAGAACGAACCCGGAGGTTTACCGGGCAATGAAGATACCGGAACAATGTCAGGATGGGCTGTTTTCAATATGATGGGTTTTTATCCTGAATGTCCGGGAAAACCTGATTATACGCTTACAACTCCTGTCTTCGACAAGATAACCATAAACTTAGACTCCAAATTCTATAAATCAGATCCTATCGTTATCAAAACAATAAAACCTCAGGATGCAAAAGCAAATTACATCAAAGAGGTAATAGTAGACGGTCAAAAACTATCAGGATATAGAATTACCCATGAACAGTTGGTTGGAGCAAAAGAAATAAATTACATTTTAAAACCATAAAATGATGAAAAATTATTTATATCCAAGTTTTGTTATAGTGTTTATAACAATGCTTTCATTTTCGTGCAGTAAAAAACCTGCCGAACCTTTACCATTCGGAGCAGTACCAACTGAACATCAGGTAACGTGGCAACAGATGGAATACTATATGTTTATCCACTTTGGTCCTAATACATTTACTGATGTTGAATGGGGCAATGGCAAAGAAGATCCTAAAATATTTCAACCGACTAATCTTGATTGTCGACAATGGGCAGCTACCGCCAAAGAAGCCGGAATGAAAGGTATTATAATTACGGCAAAACATCATGATGGATTTTGCTTATGGCCAAGTAATTATAGTACGCATACAATACGGGAAAGCGGTTGGAAAGAGGGAAAAGGCGATATATTGAAAGAATTGTCGGAAGCTTGTAAAGAATATGGACTAAAATTTGGAGTATACCTGTCTCCTTGGGATCGAAATCATGTATCTTATGGTACTCCTGAATATAACCAGATATTTGCAAACACGCTAACTGAAGTTTTGAGCAATTATGGAGATATTTTTGAACAATGGTTTGACGGAGCAAACGGCGAAAATGAAGAAGGCAAAAAACAAATTTATGACTGGGATCTTTTCAATAATATTGTATATACTAAGCAACCCCAAGCTATTATATTCAGCGATGTGGGTCCGGGATGCAGATGGATAGGTAACGAAAAAGGATATGCTGGAGAAACGAATTGGTCAACGCTCAACACCGCTGGTTTTGAACCGGGATTGAAAGCCCCGTCTTCAGATATATTGAATACCGGAAATATAAATGGCGAATTTTGGGTGCCGGGAGAGGCAGACGTTTCGATACGACCCGGATGGTTTTATAGTCCATCTACTGATGATAAAGTAAAAACGGTAGATGAATTGATGAATATTTACTATGCTTCGGTAGGACACAATTGTAATTTATTATTA
Source organism: uncultured Dysgonomonas sp. (assembly GCA_945292135.1). GTDB lineage: Bacteria > Bacteroidota > Bacteroidia > Bacteroidales > Dysgonomonadaceae > Dysgonomonas. The sequence continues at coordinate 1,787 of CALYRA010000010.1, read as the reverse complement.
AACGTTCCGCCGGATAGAACCGGGCGTATTCACAAAAATGATTCGATTCGTCTAATGGAGTTCCGCGACGCTCGGAATAAAGTTTTTGGTACAAACTTAGCTGCTGACGCCAAAATAGCCGCTTCAAATACGCGTGGAAATCACGATGCATACAGCCCCAATAATTTAGTAGATAATAATTATAATAGTTATTGGGCAACAGACGATAATGTGTTGTCTGCAACTTTGGAAATAGATCTTGGGGAAGCAAAAATATTTAATTGTCTATCATTGCAGGAATATATACCGCTGGGACAACGCATAGCTGATTTCTCTGTGGAATATTATAATGAAAAGACTAATATATGGGATAAACTGGTTTCAGGAACTACAATCGGATATAAACGAATCTTACGATTTCCGACAATATCAACCTCCAGATTGAAGATAAACATAAATAAATCTCTTGCCTGTCCTACCCTTAGCTGTATCGAATTATTTAAAGCTCCGGAGGAACTTTTCGCGCCTATAATACGTCGCAATAAAGAAGGATATGTTTCTCTATTAAGTCATATAAAAGATATGAACATATATTATACAACAGATGGCACTACACCGGAAAGGACGTCTAAAAAATACATTGAACCTATATTTTTACCCGGAAAAGGAATTATAAAGGCTATTACTGTCAATGATATGACAAATGATCAAAGTGAAGTTGCCAGCGAAGTGTATGACATCGCGCCTATTAAATGGCAAATAACGCCAACAAGTGCAGAGGGAGTGATCGATGGAATTAAAACTTCTTTTGTTGATATAGATAAAAAAGAATCAATTATTATTAATTTGGGAGAAGTATTGAATTTAAAAGGTTTCACATATTCCCCCCTTAATGATATTCAGGCTCCAAATGTATTCCGATATAACTTTTATATTAGTGATGATGGTAAATCATGGTACAAATTAAAAAATAATTCAACATTTGACAATATAAAAAATAATCCGATTGATCAGCGCGTTCTTTTCGATAAAACAATAAAAACAAGTTATATAAAGTTTGAGCCGATCGAAATAACAAGTGATAGCAAAACCTATACTATTGCCGAAATAGGTGTCATTTCCGAATAGATTAGTTCCCTTGCTTTGCTATTAAAAAAATTAGTGCTGATAATTATTAATTATCAGCACTAATAATAATATATCAGTTAACTTTATTCTTTATCCCACCAAACGCGAGATGTCATTTTATCTCCACCGGGTAAGCGATTCACAGCTTCTAAATAATGCTTAGAATTATTTGTTGTCTCTGTTTTAGAATACGTAAAACGACGTGGAATCGTACCGCCCGTATCATTAGGCGTATAATTCACCGGAGTAAGCGCGGGATATCCGGTTCTTCTCCAATTTGCCCAAGCCTCATATTCATCCATAAAACAAACTATCCAATATTGCGTATTAATTTGCTCTCTTCCATTAGCCGCATTATAAGGATTGGCTGTCAGGTATGCGTTTATTTGAGCATCTGTTATGTCAAACTTTTTGCCAAAATGTAAGAATGTCTTCATCGCAGCTTCAACTCCTGCTTTATAATAATCTGCAGGATTACCTGTAACCCATCCCCTATCAGCAGCTTCTGCCAATAATAACTGATTTTGAGCATGAGTAATAATTAATGTCGGAGCATCGAGACGTGCAAATGTTTCACGATTGACTACTGAATATTTATTCATTCCCAAAGCATAATCAAAATCTTTGGGGTCAGTTACTTCTTCGTGACGAAGTCCTTTCCAATTAGGTGAATATGCAAT
>CALYRA010000009.1 GCA_945292135.1 uncultured Dysgonomonas sp. | reverse complement strand
ATTTTCGGGTATATTTTTTTCTAACTCATTCGTTTTCTCCGCAATTTTATTATAGGCTTTTAGACGATTGTAAATTTCATCGCCAAAAGCATAAGGATTAAACTCGGTATCTATAACAGGTGTTCGACCATTTTTTATTGAACTGTATTCTTCAACGCGGCTCCATCCCATAAATTCGGGTTTGCGGATATTCGCTAATCGGTAGTATTCAAATAAGATAGAACTTATTTGACCTGATAATTCTTTACCAAACTCTCTTTCGCACCACTTTTCCTGATTGCCATAGATATTTTGTTCATTTATCTTTTCAATATTCCAAGCCATATCCATGAAAAACTCCGTGACATATTCCGCGGGTTTTATATCTCCAACATTTAATATCCACAATTTTCGGGCATTTGTATCCCAAGCCTTTTTCATCTGCCAATATATTTGGGCAGGCGATGTCGTACACAACCATAAATAATCGTGAGGTCGTCCCCAATATGAGACATGGTAATAAATTCCTGCTCCTCCGCTTCTTTTTTGTTCTTCTTTATTACTCAACCTTGTAATATATCCGTAATTATCATCACACCAAGTAAGGGTGACATCTTCGGGTATATCTAAACCGTTTTCATAAATGCTTAATACTTCTTTGTAAGGCGTAAATGATTGAGGTATTTTTGTTATATCTTTATTCACATATTTTGCTAATAATTCTCTTTGGTCTTTTATTACTCGTGATAATACGGTCGTTTGTTCATCTAAGGTTTTTACGCCTTCTATTTTCCCATCATGTATGCCACGCATCCCAACAGTATAATAGTTTTCATACTTTCCTGCTTCTTTTAAGCGTTGTATCCAATAGTTTTTTACTGTTTCTTTGTTCGTCAGGTAATTGTAATCGCCCAATTTGTTTTTATCCCATTCTCCCGCATTGTTCCGCATCAAAGGCTCGCAATGTGATGTTCCTATCACTATTCCATATTTATTTGCCATTTCTTTGCTACGTTCAACATTATAGAATGGAACCGTAGATTCGTGCATAGCAGGCCAAAGCGTATTTGCTCTTAACCTAAGTAACAGTTCGAATATTTTGGCGTAAGTTTTTGAACCGATTTGTCCTTTTCGTGATGAAGGTTCAAAATTTGCACTGCTCCAAGGCATTAATCCCCAATCTTCATCATTAAGGAAAATACCTCTGTATTGTACGGAAGCTTCTTGTCGGTTAAAGTAATCGTCTGAAATATCTAATCTTGTCTGTTTTTGGGGAGTAGAATCTGCCCACCATACCCATGGCGAAACGCCTATTAGTCGCGACAATTCTAAAATGCCGTAGGCTGTACCCCTGCTATCGCTTCCGGCGATGACTAATATCTTTTTATTGTCTTGCGTAATTATTTGTATTTGAAAAGCTTCCCATTTGTACTGTATTTTTTTAACAGATATTTTTTCAGAAGATATAAGTTGGTCTATGTTTCGATTTTTTCCGATTGTTCCTATTAAAATAGAGTGATTTTTTAGATTCTTCGTTAATTGTATTCTTCGTCCTGAAACCAGTTCCATATCCGAGCTGAAAATTTCGAGAGTTGTTTGAACAACTCTGTCTTCTCTTTTATCTAATTCAATAACTGCGGTTTCCTGTTCTCCAATAAGTGGAAATGCTTGTATGGAATTATGAAAGATAAAAAAGAATATGAATGATATGAAGATGGTCTTTTTCATTTGAAGAGGTTAAATTTAAAATACTAAGCCTGAATTTACGTCAGGCTTAGTAAAATATATTTTAGGGTTTAAATTAATACCCGGGATTTTGCATTTTTTGTTTTTCTTCAGCTGACAAGGACGAACCGTTATCTTTTGTGATGCCGTCAAGGTATGATTGAGGTATAGGACGATAGTAATGCGTTGATGACTTGAACTGAGCGCTACCTCTTACAAATCCGTCATTGAAAGCTTTCCAACGTGTTTCTAAGGTTTTTGTACGAGCCAAATCTTCCCATCTGTAAGTTTCTCCACAAAGCTCGCGCGTACGTTCGTTCAGAAGGAAGCACATCATTTTTTCGGCGTTCGAACTGCAATTTAATTTTTGATATATTGGCATATCAACTTTTGAATTATAAATATCGCTTACCGAATTTATTATCATTTGACCTGTTGTCGCTGACGTGGTTGGAGCAATGATATTATTTGATTCATAATATGTATTAGTTTCCCAATAAATAGCTCCTTCCGATGAATGACCGCCACCTTTTCCGACACAATATGAGTTGTTTTTGTAAGCTTGCCCACCATCAACATGTTTTGTTCGGTCTTCACCTGCTTTGTAAGCACCACGTTCGCGCAACCTGTTAATCCATGCGATCGCATCGCCGTAATGCGATTCGCCTTTGCGTATATAAGCTTCAGCTATCATTAATACGTCTTCGGCTGATCGCGCCATAATAGCGTCCCGCGTTCCGAATTGTGAAGCAATACTCACTCGATAACCATCACGATATTTAGATAATGCGACAGATCTTTTTTGCGTACCGAAATATCCGTTATTACCATGTTTGCCAATCCATTCTTGAGGTTCATCTTTGAAGTAACGAACAAATGTGTGCGTATTTTCCATTACTCCGTTTTTAAGTACGCCTGTTTCATCATCTTTGACTGATTCGTAACGAGTATCTCCGGCATCATTTACTATATATTTTATGGCCAATTCGCCTCCGACAAAACGTTTTGTATCTTTAATCGTTCCCGGAGGACCTAAAGGAGCATTTATTGAATCCCATACAGGAGCGGTTTTTGTATTGTTGCAACCATATGTAGTAATGAAAGATTTCCAAAAGCGAGAATCATTGACACGGTCAAATACGTCAATGGTATAATTTGTCGCTCGCGCATAGGAAAATTCCCTACCGCCCGAAATATCACGGCTTGTTCCTTTTAAATCTTGATATACAGATGGATAATATAAGTGCATTTGATTTCCATAGCGTCCCCATGTCGTTTGATCATCAGAAAATTGTGCTGCGAGAACGACTTCTGATACTTTTTCATTTGCTCCATTCGCTTTTTTATAATCCCATAATTCTACAAAATCGTTACATAGCGGATGAGCATTTATAACTTCTTCACCATATTTGATGACATCGTCAAGATCTGAAGAGACATAAGGTTCGTTCCATGAGGAATACAATTCACTGGCGCGAGTTAAGTAGGCTTTGGACAAATAATGAGCCGCTGCCCATTTTGTTAAACGTCCTGTTGCTTCAGGTGTTGTAGGTAACAGATTATATGCTTCTTTCAAATCAGTTAGTATTTGTTTGAAACATTCTTCTTCCGTGTTTCTGGTAAAGCTTGTTTCTACTTCAGTTGAAGGATGTAATTTTAAAGGAACGCCACCATATTGAACCAATAATTGCAAATAAAAATATCCGCGCATAAAATAACCTTCTCCCAAACGAGTCTTATATGTAGGACTATTTTGATTGTAATAAAGCGGCATATTATTGATTATAATATTTGCCGATTCTATACCGCTATACATTTGATCCCACAATTTACTAATGGATGACCCTTCGGAAGAACTCAAATCGAGACTATAACAATTAAAACTTGGAATGGAATTATTACCATCCGTAAATTCGTCAACACCCAAATTAAACATTTGGATACTCCAAACATAGTTAAACTTGAATTTGAAATTAGCATACGATCCTACTACCAAGTCGTCCAAACCTTTTTCTGTTTTGAAGTGGTCGGTAGTTGGGATAGTTTTTTGATTTTCATCCAAAAAACCATCACTGCAAGAAGTTATACTAAGCAAAGCTATTGTAAGTACAATAGTTGACGTAAGTATTATTTTTAATATTTTCATTTCTTTTCTCTTTTATGTTATTAGAAACCAACATTGATACCAAATACAACTCCTTTTATTGTTGTCGGTGAACCAATTGTAGTTGTATTATTATTATAGTTTAGAAGGTCGGTATCAAGCCAATCGCATTTTGAATAAATTGTAAATGGATTCATAAGTTGCGTATAGACTTTTAAATTATTTATTCCCAGTCCGTTTAATTGTTTCTTAGTAAAATTGTATCCAAGATTTATATTTCTCATTTTAATGAATGACCCGTCCTGATAGTTCATCGAAGAATTATAAGTATCTGCGGCTTCACTCTTTGATCCCGGAGAATAGTATTTCGCGTTTTCATTTGTTCCCGCTACCCAATAATCAATTTTGCGCATCTGAAAACGTCCATTCAAGTTTTCTGCGCCTTTTGGAACTGTAAATCACCAACGAGCTATAATAAAGCAAGATATTTCCCAATTTTTATAGGTAAACGTGTTTGAAATACCTCCTGTCCATTTCGGACGAACCGACCCTACAATCTTTTTGTCATTATTGGCGTCTATTTTATCATCGTGATTTAGATCTTTCACTTTTATTTGACCGGGTTTACGACCGTATTTGGCAGCATCAGCAGCTTAAGATGTTTTCCATATTACATCATAAACATAATCATAATAAACGCCTATTTCTTTACCTACAAACCATCTATTGGATTTATCTTCTTTTCGTCCATTCGCTAATGCCGTGATTTTACTTCTATCTTTAGACCATGTAAAAGTTGTAGACCATGTAAAGTCCTTTGTATTAAGATTCAGCGTGTTTATTTGAAAATCAATACCCCATCCTTCCGTATTACCTACGTTTGCCATTGTTGCTTTATAACCGGTCAGCGATGGGATAGACATTCGTAATAATAAATCATCAGTTTTTGTTTTGTAGACATCAATAGCCCCGCTAATCCGGCCTTTCAAAAATCCGTAATCTATTCCGGCATTATACTGTGTTGTTCTTTCCCACTTTAGTTTTGGATTTGCCATTAATGCAGGGTCTTTTGCTGAAGGATCGGAAGATACGTAACCGGGCGTAGAATTAGTTGTTCCCCAATTATAGTATGGTTGCATCAATCCGCCTTTTGTAGCATAAGGTTTTATCGCTGCATTTCCGACAACTCCGATTCCAAGACGAAGTTTTAATGCGCTGATAAAGTCAAATTTTTCCATAAATTTTTCTTGTTCAATACGCCATCCTAAAGCCATTGAAGGAAAAGACGCCCATTTATTTCCTTTTGATAATTGCGAAGCGCCATCCCAGCGAATAGAAGCCGTAAGTAGGTATTTATCTTTGAAACTGTAGTTTCCCCGTACCATGTAAGACGCCATTGATTTTTCACTTAGCCCTGTATCGAAAGCGGATAGCTGTCCGCCCGAACCAATATTGTACCATAATTCATTAGATGTAACCAGCTTATTGGATTTCATATCGCCACTTTCGGAATGATAAGCTGATGCCGATTGCATCAGGGTGACTCCTATTTTGTGATCTTCAACAAATGTACGGTCATAGTATATAAGGTTATCTAAAACCCATGAGCGGGTTTGTTGCGTTCCATATTGCGCCGTATTATTTTTGTCCCCATTAATACCATTTGCGTCGTAGAATATACCGGTACGATAATATTTAAATTCGGGACCGAACTGGATACGATATTTCAAACCTTTCAATAATTCATACATCCCGCCAAAATCTAATTGACCATAAAAACTTCCGCTTGCTATAAATGTCTGACGATTGTTGACCGTATAATCTAATTCATTGATTGGATTAATTATATTTACATCTCCGGCTGCCGGATTTCGTATATATTTGCCATTTTCATCATAAGGAACAGTCCAAGGTAACATTTCTCTGAGAGCATTGTAATAATCTCCTGCTCCTGTTACACTTTTAGCGAAACTATATCCGTAATCCTGATCCGCCCAAGTTGCGTTGACAGATGTTCCCATTTTGAACCATTTGGTCGCGGTCGCGTCGAAGCTTACTTTTGTTGTATATCTTTCGTATTTTTGACCCGGTTGCGTTCCTTCCTGACTTAAATATCCGAAAGAACCATAACCGTGTGCCTTATCATTTCCACCCGAAATGCTTAATGTATGTTCTGTCGATACTCCGGTCTGTTTACCATGGCTTGCCCAATTATAATTTCCTGCTTTACTGGGATCCCAAACCGTGTTGTTCTCTGTCCAACCTTTAGCTATATTTGCCCAAGATGCGGCGACAGAACCCCATGTTGCTTTATCGGCAGCGTAAGAAGGCGTTGTCACTTTTCCGCCACCATAGGTTCCTATGTTGATTTTTGCTAATCGCGCATATTCAATCCATTCTCCGGCATCCATATATTCTGTGACATCATGTAGTTTTTCTATAGTAACCGATCCGGAATAGTTGACCGAAACACTTCCGCTTTTTCCACGTTTTGTTGTGATTAATATTACGCCATTTGCTCCACGCGAGCCGTAAACAGCCGTAGCGGAAGCGTCTTTCAGGATGTCGATCGCTTCAATATCATTAGTGTTTACGGCATCGATAGTTCCTGTTTGTAATACCATACCATCAAGGACTATTAATGGATTTTGATTTGCTGTTAAAGATCTGACGCCACGAATTTTAATACCCCCGGTTTGCCCCGGGCGTTGGTTAGATGTAATATCTACGCCTGCGACCTTACCTTGCATACCTTGCAAAGCATCCTTTACCGGCATGGCTTTCAATTCTTTTTCGCCTACGCGTGCCATTGCTCCGGTAACATCGCTTTTCTTTTGCGTACCATATCCCACAACGACAACTTCTTCAAGCATTTTATTATCTTCCTCTAATGTTACGTTGAAATGAGTGTTGTTGCCTACTTTTAAAGATTGTTCCAGAAAACCGATGAATTTAATAACTATAACGTTTTCGGGTGCAGCCTTAATCGAAAATTTACCGTCCAGGTCAGTTATGGTGCCGGCAGTAGTTCCTTTGATAGTTACAGATGCTCCGATAACAGTTTCGCCATTCGCGTCAATGACAGTTCCTGTTATATCTTTTGTTTGAGCACTAGCAAACATTGACATAAGTATAAATATCAACGTCAGCATGCCTCTAGCTTTAAAAAGCCTTTTGATTTTAGTATTCCTCATGAATTTCAATTTATAAGGTTATTAATCAGGTTTTCTTTATTCAGAATTCTACACTTTGAAAAGGATATTTTGATTTTATGGAATAAAAATAAGGTTAACACATTTTAACACAAATGTATTTTTGTTCATAATAATGTAATTTCTTATTTTGAGTTTAATTATTAATAGATAAAATATTTTGTATATGCAGCTAATAATTAATCCAGATACAATGTCAAGTAATGAATCCAAACCAAAATAATAGAATCTTTTTCTGAGTAAAAAATACCCCTGTAAAATCGTGCAATAACATAGAATATTTGTTGCTTATGGATTTTCAGATGGAATTAGTTTATACTTTTGAATATACCCTTGAATGTTAACCTATGAAGCTACTATCATTTTTTGTTGGTATTTTTTTTCTTTTAATACCTGTAAATTTATTTTCGGCTAATGAGTATAACTTATATTTTACTCAGATAAGCACAAATGAAGGACTATCTCAAAATACGGTTCGGACTATTCTCGAAGATAAGAAAGGTTTTATCTGGGCCGGTACGCTGGACGGACTGAATAGGTATGATGGCTACCACATTATTCCGTACAAACCTCAATTGGGAAGCGCCAATACGTTGATCGATCATCGAGTAAAAGACGTATTTCAAGATAGAGACGGTTATTTATGGATAAAGACTTACAAAAATGAATTTAGTTGTTATGACCCTGTTTCAGATTCATTTATAGACTATATTTCCGGAAATATAGCGAGGGATAATGTAGAATATATCAATTACTGTGAAACTTCAAATGGGGATATTTGGCTATGGGGAAGTAAGGCGGGATGTCTTCAAATAAAAAAGCAAGATGGAAAATTTATTGTAACCCCTTTCTTGATAGAAGAAACAACGGATAATAGAAATACCGGCAAATTCTTGTTTGAAGATTCAAAGTCTACAATCTGGGTAGGAGGTAGTAAAGGTCTTTACAAAATACAAGATGGGCAGGTTGAATATTTATTTGAAAATAAGTATGTGTTCACAAAGGCTGTTGAAGTCGGGAATAAATTATTCTTTGTTACTGACAATTCAATAATAATTGAATTTGACTTGAAACGAAAAACTTTTAATGAAATAAATACGCAAAATCACATTTCCAATATTGTAAAACTTACCGATAACGAATTGTTGATAGTTTCGGACAATTCTGACATAAAAATATTTAATATCAATAGTAAAATCTTTGAAAAACCCGAATGGGCAAATGATCCTAAATTAAAGATAAATAATATACAATTTATTCAAGATAAGAATGGCGGTGTTTGGATTTACAATCATTCGGGTATCATGTGGTATTTTAACCAAGATACACGGAAAGTGAAAAAACTGGAATTGATACCTCCTGATGTCGTAAGTATAATAGACCTTGAACGTTATATTGTTTTTATAGATTCGCAGGATTTGATTTGGATAACTACTTATGGTAATGGTTTATTCTGCTATAATACTAAAACCGATGTACTTTCCAATTATAAATATAATGCCAATCGCAATAGTCTCGCATCGGATTATCTGCTGGCTATTACGGAAGACAGGTATGGCACGATCTGGATTGGTAGCGAATACGCCGGAATAATTAAAGTCATAAAGTCAAATTACGACATAAGGATTGTACGCCCTGAGAAAGAAGCTTCAATAGGTAAAAATAACAATGTCCGAACAATATATAGCGATGCTTTTGATAATATTTGGGTAGGAACTAAAAACGGGAGCTTGTATTTATTCGATAACAAGCTTTTATCAGAAAAGTGTATATATAAAGACATAAATTCGTATGTATTGGCGGAAGACGCAAATAAACGCATATGGGTAGGTACAAAAGGCAAAGGATTGTATATCATCAATGAGAATACGCTTAAAGAAGAAGCTCATTATACTCCGGAAAATACGACATTAAGTCATAATACGATATTCAGTATATTGAAAGATACGAAAAATCGAATATGGATAGGTACATTCGGAGGTGGAATCAATTTAGTAGATAAAACATCCGATAATATTGAATTCAAGCAATTTTTTAATAATGAGGGAAACAGAAGCTATATCCGTTATCTTTATCAGGATTCGCAAGGTAGTATATGGGTAGCCAGTAGCGATGGAATAATATGTTTTGATCCGGATAAATTAATAACCGACCCCAAAGCGTATACATCTTACCGGATGAATCTTAATGATAGTAAAAGCCTTAATTGTAATGATATAAAGACTATATTCGAGGATGAAGAGGGTGTCATTTGGATAGGTACGGCAGGAGGAGGAATCAATAAATTTATACCACCTCAAAAAGGAGAAAAAGGATGTTTCGTATCTTATACCCGTAACGATGGACTTGCCGGAGATTTCGTTTCGGGTATTATGGAAGATAAGGATAATAATTTATGGATTAGTACGGAAAGCGGGATAACAAAATTCAACAAGAAGAACAATTCATTTATCGTGTATAATTTCTCGGAGAAAACATACGGCAATCATTTCAACGAGAATGCGAATTTATATTGCCATGATGGTAATATGCTATGGGGCAGCTTGGATGGATTATTGGTATTAAATCCGCAAAATTTCCTTCCTAATCCCAATACGCCGCCGGTAACATTCACCAACTTTTCCATCTATAACCAGATAGTACGGGCAGGAGAAAAAGAATCTCCGCTTAAACAGTCAATCAGTTATTCGGATAAAATAGAACTGAACTATAAACAAAACACATTTACCATTGAATTTGCTTCATTAGACATGAAAGACCCGACAAAAAATAAATACGTTTACATGCTTGAAAATTATGATAAACAATGGAGTTCGGTCAGTCAATTGAATATGGCGACTTACAAGAATATCCCTTCCGGAAAATATATTTTCAAAGTACGGGGAACAAATAGCGACGGAGTTTGGAATGAAGATGTTACACAGTTAAAGATTGTTGTTACGCCACCATTTTGGAGAGCATGGTATGCTTACGTCTTGTATGGTATTCTTATTTTAGTAACTCTTTACCTTGTTTTACGAATCGTCTACAAATTTAATGCCCTCAGTAATAACATCAAAGTCGAAAAAGAATTGACTAATTATAAACTTCGCTTCTTCACCAATATATCGCACGAATTCAGGACGCCATTGACTTTAATAAGAGGAGCTGTTGAAAATCTTATTTCTTTGACTGACACATCAGAGAGAGTAAAAAAACAAATCAGCGTTTTAAGTCGCAATTCTTTAATCTTGACACGTCTGATCGACCAGTTACTCGAATTCAGGAAATTGCAAAATAATGTTCTGACACTGAATTTAGAAGAAACCGATATAATTGAATTTTCAAGGGAAATTTATAACAGTTTTCAGGAAATAGCTGAGCAAAAGAAAATTGAATATATATTCACCAATAATACAGACGCCAATAAAATGTATATTGACCGACGCAAAGTCGATAAAATTCTATATAATTTGTTGTCAAACGCTTTCAGATTTACTCCCAAAAATGGGAAAATAGAATTGTCAATAAGTTTTGATACAAAACGACAAACATGTGTGATAAAGGTAAAAGATAATGGTATCGGCATACCAAAAGATAAGCAACATTTGTTATTCAGTCGTTTTATGCAAATCAACTTTTCATCTACCGGCACGGGCGTAGGACTGTCGCTAGTTAAAGAATTTGTAGATGTGCATAAAGGCAAAATATGGTATGAAGACAATCAAAATCAGGGTTCAGTATTTAGTTTAGAGTTATCAACGGATAAGTCAATTTATGAAGGAGAGAATTTTGTGACTCCCTCTTGTCCCGATATCATTACAACAGAAACAAGTCAAAAAGAAATTTATCCTTCCAACTTCGTTGAAAATATTAAATTACCCGAAATTGACGATTCAACATTGTCTAATTACAAAATGCTTGTTATTGACGATAATGATGACATACGTAATTTCTTAATTGACGAATTCAGTAAATATTTTATGGTGGATACGGCCGAAGATGGAAAAAGCGGAATGCAAAAGGCAATAGACAATAATCCCGACCTTATCATTTGTGATGTGATGATGCCCGAAATGGATGGTTTTGAACTGACAAGGCGGCTGAAAGAGGATTTTCAAACCTGCCATATTCCAATTGTTTTATTGACAGCTCATTCGTCTATCGAACATCAGTTGGAAGGAATACAAAGCGGTGCCGACGCCTATATCATGAAGCCCTTTAGTCTTAAATATTTAGTGACGAGAGTATTCAAATTAATCGAACAGCGAGAACTGCTTAAAAAACGTTTTTCGAATGAGTATGTATTGGATGGTAATTTGATCATGCCAACAGACAAGGATAAGGAATTCTTTGATTTGATAGATAAAATATTGGAAGCACATTTGGCGGATTATCAATTTTCCGTTGATAAATTTGCAGAATTAGCGAAGCAAAGACGAACTATTTTCTACAAAAAAGTCAAAGGAATAACAGGTCTTTCGCCCAATGAGCTT
>CALYRA010000008.1 GCA_945292135.1 uncultured Dysgonomonas sp. | reverse complement strand
AACAGGAATTGAAGAAATGCCTGTTGAAGAAATATCGTTCAGTAATATAAACCTTGTGGGACAAGAAGGCTTTAGCGTAAAAACAGCGAAAAATATTCAATTTCACAATGTTGATTTTGCGGTAGAAAAGGGAGCTTCATTTTCATTTAAAGATTGTAAAGATGTTGTCTTAGATAATGTACGATCTAAAAATCCAATTAAAGATCAGGCTGTTGTGGAAATAGAAAACGTAGAAAATGCTTTTATAAATAATTGTTTCCCGATAGCAAAAACGGATATCTTTTGTAATTCCGTAAAAAGCCGGATTGTTTGGGGAAATAATTTCATGAATAATGTCAAAACTTCACACAACCAAAAATGAATAGAAAAACAATCTATATACTAATTTTTTTAGCGTTTTTCCTATGGTTACCATTGTTTTCTCAAATTCGCATATTGAGTATAGGTGATTCAACCATGGCGGAATATGATGTTGAAAAACGAAGCGGAGAAAATGAAATGAGGGGTTGGGCTCAAATGCTCCCAGCCTTTTTGACCGAAAACGTAACGTTAACCAATGCCGCAAAAAACGGGAGAAGTTCAAAATCATTTTATAATGAATTTTGGACGACAGGACTAAGAGAAACTCTGAAACCCGGAGATTATGTATTCATTCAGTTCGGACATAATGACGAAAAGGCTGAAGGTAAAGACACCGAAGGTAATGGATTGGAACAAAGAGGTACGGCAGCTTGGGGGCAATATCAGGAATATCTGAAAAGATATATCAATGAATCACGGGAAAGAGGTGCTAAACCGATTCTTTTTACGCCGATTGTACGCTGTTTGATTGATTCAGTTACTAATACTATTTCAGACATAGGTATGCATAATTTAATACATTTAGCATCGAATGCTACTGTAATGAATTATCCGGAAGCTATGCGTTCATTAGCAATGGAAATGAATGTCCCGTTAATCGATATGACTTTATTAACTAAAAAGTTAGTCGAATCGTACGGTGCAGATACGGCGCGAAAAATAATTTTCGCAAGAAATGACAATACCCATTTGCGTGCTTTAGGCGGATTGTTAATTTCTGAATTGGCAGTAAAAGAAATGTTACGCCAAAATATATTGAGTGAATATCTGAATATTCCGGAAGTACTATCAGCAAATGAAATAAAAATAAAAACTACAAAAAAAGAAAATACAGTAATCCCATACGATAAAGGACAGAAACTTCAAATTCTTTGGTCGCCTTCCTATAAAAATATAAAAACAAAAGAATATAAAATTGAAATCAGTACTAAAGGATTGCAATATATAGAGAAAGATAATAAGCGGTTATTGACAATAATCGGAAACAAATGGCAATCAGGAGAAATAGATATGGATCCATCTCGCTATATCGAGTTTAAGTTGACGGCAGTTAACGATCTGTATATGGAAAATCTTCGGTTAGGAATGGAATCTACAGGACGAACGATGTTTTTTACCGCATTAGCCTCTACGGATAAAACTTTTCAGAAAGTTTATACTATTGCGACAATGGAAAAACTTCAACAAGAAAATGTCGTACTATATAAATACAACTCAGTAATAAAAGTTGACAAAGGAAAATCCCTTTATCTGAGAATATACCCATGGAGTCAATCTTCTTCAATGGAGCAATATATACATATCAACGAAATCAATATATCAGGAGTATTAATAAAATAACGATATCATGAAAATGGCGTTAATCTTATTCAATGCGATTGTAATTATACATTTGATTCAGCCATGCAGACAACAACCCATTCAAATTTTTATGGCGGGAGATTCAACAATGGCAACCAAACCATTGAAAAAAGCAGTATATGATAGCATTTCCGGAGATACCATATTAGTTTCATATATGGAAAGAGGATGGGGGCAATTACTTTCCGAATTTTTTAGTGAGAAAATCATTGTTAGGAATTATGCTCAAAATGGACGAAGCTCGCGAACCTTTATAGAACAAGGCTGGTGGGATTCAATAATAAATAATGTCAAACCGAATGACTATGTGATTATTCAATTCGGACATAATGATTCGGCGCAAGACCGACCTGACCGTTATACATCTCCTGTCGATTATACAACGAACTTGTCAAGATTTGTGTATGATATACAAGCAAAAGGAGCAAACCCGATTATATGTACATCTGTCGCACGTCGCAAATTTGATGATGCGGGAAACTTGATAGATTCACATGGCGAATATTTAGATTTAGCTCGAAAAGTTGCGAAAGATAAAAATGTACCCTTGATAGATATGTACGAAAAGAGTAAAAAAGCATTGATTAGTTTAGGCAAAGAAAATTCTAAAGAACTTTTTTTACACGTCCCAAAAGGCGAAAGTCCTATATTCCCGGAGGGGCGTATAGATAATACTCATTTTCGTGAAAAAGGAGCATTATTAATGGACTTACTATTTATTGAAGGATTGAAAGAACAAAATATAGAATCATTGGTAAAAGAATTGAAATAAAGGAACTATGAAAATTACCGTAATTATTATAAGCTTATTTCTTTATCTTGTCTCGGCAAACGTTCTTGCTCAAGAAGAAATATCAAAGACATGGGTCGCGGATTTGGGAAACGGAAACTATAAGAATCCAATACTATATGCCGACTATTCTGACCCTGATGTCTGTCGTGTAGGAGATGACTATTATATGACAGCTTCCAGTTTTAACTGTATTCCCGGACTGCCTATTCTTCATTCCAAAGATTTGGTAAACTGGGCAATTATAGGACATGCCATCAAAAAAATGCCTGAACATGCAGTTTTCGGAGAAGGCGTAAATCATGGAGGTAATGTTTGGGCGCCATCAATCCGTTATCACAAAGGTGAATATTATATCTATTACGGTGACCCTGATTTAGGTATATTTATGACAAAGACAAAAGATCCGGCAGGAGAATGGGAACCATTAGTTTTAGTAAAAGAAGGAAAAGGATTAATAGACGCATGTCCATTATTCGATGAAGATGGACAAGTTTACCTCGTACATGCTTTTGCAGGTAGCCGCGCGGGCATAAAAAGTCTTTTGGCAATAACAAGACTGACACCTGATGGAAAGAAAGCAATAGGAGAATCAAAAATTATCTACGATGGGCATGGAATTGATCCAACGATAGAAGGACCTAAATTTTATACTAAGAATGGATATTATTATATACTTGCTCCGGCAGGAGGAGTATCTACAGGTTGGCAATTAGCCTTGCGGTCTAAGGACGTTTTCGGGTCTTACGAACGCAAAATAGTTATGAATCAGGGTAACAATTCGGTTAATGGTCCACATCAAGGAGCATGGGTTGATACATCTACCGGAGAAGATTGGTTTATTCACTTTCAGGATGTCGGGGCGTTTGGTCGTATAACCCATCTTCAACCTATGAGCTGGAAAAACGATTGGCCTGTAATTGGAGAAGATAAAGACGGAGATGGTTGTGGAAACCCTGTATTGACCTACAAAAAACCGAATGTAAATAAAACACATCCAATAACTACACCTTCCGAAAGTGATGAATTCAATACAAATTCATTAGGATTGCAATGGCAATGGCACTCAAATCCTAAAGCTTGGTGGTACTTTACGAATAAAGAACAAGGCTGTCTCAACCTTTATTCCGTACCGTTACCTGATGATTATAAAAGTTTGTGGGATGTGCCTAATTTGTTGTTGCAAAAAACGCCTGCGCCTGAATTTAAAGCAACAATGAAATTGACTTTCAAGCCTGACAATAGATTTAAAGGAGAAAAGACAGGGCTTGTTGTAATGGGGCTTGATTATGGCGTTATAACTTTCGAAAGCGCCGAAAATGGATTTATAATATCACAAGCGGAATGTATACAAGCAGATAAAGGGAATAAAGAAAAAATAAATGCTCAGGTAAATGTAACCGATGCAACAGTTTATTTACAAGTAAAAGTAAACAGTAAAGCCCAATGTGAATATCAATACAGTACCGATGGCAAGAAATTTATCAAACTTGGAAATACGTTTCAAGCGAGAGAAGGAAAATGGATTGGAGCAAAAATTGGGATGTTCTGTTTACGTCCGGTAAAAGGTAACGATGGCGGACATGCGGAAATTGATTGGTTTAGAATAGATAAATAAAAGAACTATTAATTTCATTAACAATTATATATCACGTTCTCGTGAAGGAGGAGCCGAAAAACTTGCTGAAATGACAAATTATAGTATCTTTGTAAATATATATACTATAGAAAACACTCCTCACCCTTTTTTGGTTACTGCATCTGTGGTTTGACCAGACCATGATGTATATAACTTGTTTTTAGATTAGCGTCTGAAAACGAACAATAACTATATAAATAATTTTGTTATATGAAAACACAGATCGAAGAACGTTGGGGTACGCACCCAAATGATGTAAAAAAGTATGACACAGAACAACTTCGTAAAGAATTTTTAGTCGAAAAACTTTTTGAAGCTGATAGCGTATTAATGACATATACGCATAATGACCGTCTTATTATCGGAGGAGCATTACCCGTGAAAGAAGCTTTAAAACTTGAAACAGTAGAGCTAATACGTTCCAAGTATTTTTGTGAAAGACGAGAATTGGGCATCATCTGTATCGAAAGTGAAGGTTTGGTCGTTGTGGATGGTATTGAATATGAACTTGCGTTCAAAGATGCGGTTTATGTAGGCAGAGGTTCAAAAGAAGTTACCTTCAAAAGTAAAGACCCATCCAAGCCCGCTAAATTTTATTTCGCTTCATCTCCCGCGCACAAGGCTCATCCCACTACTCAAATTACATCCCAAATGCGTCGTACCCGCGAATTAGGCGAGAAGAAAACTTCAAACGAACGTACACTAAACCAAATAATATTGAGCGAAATCGTACCTTGCTGCCAATTGCAAATGGGTATGACAGAGTTGAAAGAAGGTAGCGTTTGGAATACAATGCCGCCACATACGCATTCACGTCGAATGGAAGCTTATTTCTATTTCAAGATTCCTGAAAATCAGGCTGTATGTCACTTTATGGGTGAGCCTCAACAGACACGTCACATTTTTATGCTTAATGAACAAGCCGTTATATCTCCATCATGGTCTATTCACTCAGCGGCGGGAACAAATAATTACACGTTTATATGGGCAATGTGTGGCGAAAATCTGGATTATGATGATATGGATACATTCACAGCTGACAAATTAAAATAAACCCATAAATTTTAGAAGTATATGAATAAGATATTCTATTTATTATTTGCTACTATTATTTTGGCTTCCTGCACATCAAAAACAGAAGGTATAAAAATAACTGTTGAAAATCCAAGTACGTTTGATCGTATATCTGATATGGTCGAAATTCCGCTGAATAATATTTCATCAAAATTAGCTTTACCTCAAGATTCTGTATATCTGGTTAAAAATGCTGGCGGCGAGATAATCCCATCCCAAATGACATATGATAAAAAACTGATTTTTCAATCGGGACTAAAAGCAAATCAATCAAGTGATTTCACTATAATAACAGGAAGTCCGAGAGAATTTAAAGCGCTGACATACGGACGTTTTATTCAGGAACGTAAAGATGACTTTGCTTGGGAAAATGACCGAGTGGCATTTCGTATATATGGGCCTGCACTTCTTCCTATTGACGGACCAAGCAACGGAATTGATGCTTGGTTTAAGAGAACCACTGAGCTTGTTATAGATAAATGGTATAAGAATGATTTGTCCGGAGTTGCTTCATATCACGAAGACAATGGTGAAGGACTGGACGATTACAAAGTCGGACGCTCACTTGGAGCGGGAGCTATGGCTCCTTATGCAAATGATAAACTATGGCTGAATGAGAAGTATATAGAACAAAAAGTACTTGATAATGGACCACTACGCACGACATTCCGATTGACATATAAGAATATTGAAGTCGCTGGAAATAGTATTGCCGAAACTCGTACAATATCATTGGACGCAGGTTCTCAATTGAATAAAATCACCCAATCGTATACCGTTTCAGAACCGTTGAAAGTCGCCGCAGGCTTTGTTAAACGCGAAGAAGGCGAAAAATCAGTTACAGCAGGCAGCAATTATATCATTTATCAAGAACCTGAAAACGCAATAGTAGACAAAGTTTATATGGGAATTATTTTTCCGGAAGGTATGGAAAAATATGTTGTAGATAAATATGAAATAGAGAATAATAAAAAAGAAAAAGTTCCTTATTACCATATTTTGGGAATTACAACGCAACAGCCCGATGAATCTGTAACTTATTACTCAGGATTTGGCTGGTCTAAATTTGGTTTTGACAAAGCGGATAATTTTGCCACTTACATTAAAAATTTTGCAGAAGCACAAAAACAACCATTGGTTGTAAAATATTAAAAAGCACATATTGCTCATAGCAGTTAATTGACAACTATGGGTTTATTTCTAAAAACAAAATCTAATATAAAAACATCACCCAAAAACTATTGGCTGATAAAAGCTTAAAATATATTGAATAAACTATGAAAAAAGTAGTAACCTTTGGAGAAATTATGTTGCGTTTAGCAACACCCGGCTATCAACGCTTTATACAAAGTACAAATCTCAACGCTACCTTTGGAGGCGGTGAAGCAAACGTAGCGGTTTCACTGTCAAATTATGGAATACCGACAGACTTTGTAACCCGTTTACCCAAAAATGACATTGCCGAATGGTGTATTTCAGATTTAAGGAAATACAATGTAGGAGTCAATAATATCCTTCGAGGCGGTGACCGTGTCGGAATCTATTTCTTGGAAACCGGATCTGTAGCCCGCGCTTCGAAAGTTGTCTATGATCGTGCCGATTCGGCGATTGCGGAAATCAAACCGGGAATGGTAAATTGGAAAGAAGTATTGAAAGATGCTCAATGGTTCCATTGGACGGGCATTACGCCGGCATTGTCGCAAGGAGCGGCAGATGCATGTCTTGAAGCTATTAAAGTTGCGAATGAAATGGGGGTTACGGTCTCTACAGACTTGAATTATCGTAAAAATCTTTGGAAATATGGTAAGACAGCGAGTGAAGTTATGCCACCTTTGGTAGAAGGCTGCGACATTATTTTAGGAAATGAAGAAGATGCGGAAAAAGTTTTTGGTATCAAACCCGAAGGTTTTGACGTGGCGCATACCGGCGGAGAAGTTAACGCAGCCGAATTCGAATCCGTATGCACTCAGATGATGAAGAAATTTCCCCGAGCCAAAAAAGTAATTATCACATTGAGAGGTTCTATCAATGCTAACCATAATACATGGGGTGGAGTGCTTTATTCTGATAAATTGTACCAATCTAAACGATACGATATTACGCATATTGTTGACCGCGTAGGAGGAGGAGACTCATTTATGGGCGGATTGATCTATGGATTGATTACCTATCCGACAGATGATTCAAAAGCGTTGGAATTTGCTGTTGCAGCATCATGTTTGAAGCATACCATTTATGGAGACTTCAATTTGGTAACGGTTACTGAAGTTGAAAACCTGATGAAAGGTGATGGCTCGGGACGTGTATCAAGATAATCAATTGGCAAATTTGAAGATTAGAATAAAATGCAAAATAGATTTTCATTAAAAGGTAAAATAGCCCTTGTTACAGGCGGAACATACGGAATAGGAATGGCGATGGCTAAAGCGTTAGGTAAAGCAGGAGCTAAGATAATGTTCAATGCCCGTCGTGACGAGATGGTAAAAAAAGCTGAGGAAGATTATAAAAAAGATGGACTTGAAGCATATGGGTATGTTTGTGATGTCACTAAAGAAAACCAAGTGAAAGCTATGGTAGCCGATATATCGTCCAAACATGGAGACATTGATATACTTGTAAACAATGCGGGTATTATCAAACGTATTCCTGCTGTGGAAATGACTCTTGAAGAATATAAAGAAGTTATAGACATAGATTTGATAGGTCCATTTATAGTCGCTAAGGCTGTAGCCCCCGCTATGATAAAAAAAGGAGCGGGAAAAATTATTAATATCTGCTCAATGATGAGTGAGTTGGGTCGCGAAACAGTAACAGCCTATGCAGCAGCCAAAGGCGGCTTGAAGATGTTGACTAAAAACTTAGCTTGTGAATGGGGCGAATTTAATATTCAGGTCAATGGTATAGGGCCGGGTTATATAGCAACCCCTCAGACTGCGCCATTAAGAGAAAATGGTCATCCATTCAATAACTTTATAATCAATAAAACACCAGCCGCGAGATGGGGAACCCCCGAAGACTTGGAAGGTCCGGTGATATTTCTGGCTTCAAACGCATCAGATTTTGTGAATGGTCACATACTGTATGTAGATGGAGGTATACTGGCTTATATAGGAAAACAACCTTAGGTCAATAAATTAATTCTTATTATTTTCTGATGTGCCAATAAAAATAATCATTGCCACATTAGTTTATTAACACACATTATCAAATAAAAAATGGCGCGATTTACAAGAATACAAGCTTGCCAAACGATGGCAACAACAGGAATGGTTCCTGTTTTTTATCATAGTAACCTCGAAGTATCAAAACAAGTCTTAAAAGCTTGTTATGATGGAGGAGTAAGAGTTTTCGAATTTACTAACCGTGGAGATTTCGCTCACGAGATATTTGGAGAATTATTAAAATGGGCGTCAGAAGAATGCCCCGACATGATACTTGGAATAGGTTCAATAATAGATGCGGGTACGGCTTCTCTTTATTTACAATTGGGGGCAAACTTCGTCGTTGGTCCATTATTAAATCCGGAAATATTCAAAGTATGTAATCGACGTCAAGTGGCTTATATACCGGGATGTGGTTCAGTATCAGAAGTCGGATATGCTCAGGAATTGGGTGCGGAAGTAGTCAAAGTATTTCCCGGCGATGTAATGGGACCTGCATTTGTGAAAGGGATAAAAGCTCCTATGCCTTGGTCAAATTTGATGGTAACGGGTGGCGTGGCGCCCACAGAAGAAAATCTGACTAAATGGTTTCGTGCTGGGGTCTCATGCGTTGGAATGGGTTCTAACCTTTTCCCAAAAGACGTTATTGAAGCCAAAGACTGGTCAAAAATTACGCAATTGTGTTCAGACGCTTTTGCTATAATTGCTAAAGTGAGAAAATAAAAACCTAAAAATAATACCATGAAAAATATGAAAATGACTAATTACAGATGGGTCATCTGCGCTATGCTTTTTTTCGCCACGACAATCAACTATATGGATAGGCAAGTATTGTCGCTGACGTGGAAAGATTTTATACTACCCGAGTTTCACTGGACGAATAACGATTATGGTACTATTACTGCATTATTTTCAATCTTTTATGCAATATGTATGTTCTTCGCCGGTCGTTTTGTAGATTGGATGGACACAAAAAAGGGATTTCTTTGGGCAATAGGTATCTGGTCGGTTGGCGCTACTCTTCATGCTTTCTGTGGTATAGTTACATCAGGTATTACAACAGGCGAATGGTTTGTAGGCTTTGAAGGAGCAAAAGAAGCAATATCATGTGTTCAGA
Organism: uncultured Dysgonomonas sp.; assembly: GCA_945292135.1. Classification (GTDB taxonomy): domain Bacteria; phylum Bacteroidota; class Bacteroidia; order Bacteroidales; family Dysgonomonadaceae; genus Dysgonomonas. The sequence continues at coordinate 2,370 of CALYRA010000008.1, read as the reverse complement.
ATATTGGTCGGGTAGCTTCGGTCAGTGTAGTATTATTTATATTCGCTCGATTTGTTTTGGCATTAGGCGAGGCGGGAAATTTTCCGGCAGCAATAAAAGCGACAGCGGAATATTTTCCTAAAAAAGACAGGGCTTTTGCTACAAGTATTTTCAATGCAGGCGCTACAGTCGGAGCATTAGCGGCACCCGTTACAATCCCTGTTATAGCCTATCATTGGGGATGGGAAATGTCTTTTATCATTATTGGCGCTTTAGGATTTATATGGATGGGATTTTGGGTTTTCGTTTATAAAAAACCAGAAAAGCATCCGAAGGTAAATAAAGCAGAACTTGATTATATTCAATCCGATCAGGAAGAAAAGCCTGTCGATGAAAAAATAGGTGAAATATTGCAAGAAAAGAAAATATCTTTTAAAGACGCTTTCAGGTATAAACAAACTTGGGCATTTGCTTTCGGTAAATTTATGACTGATGGTGTTTGGTGGTTTTATCTATTTTGGGCTCCGGCTTATTTAAGTTCGGTATATGGTATAAAATCATCAGATACGCAAGGACAGTTAGCAATATTCGTATTATATGCTATTACTTTGCTTTCGATCATTGGGGGGTGGCTTCCATCTTATTTTGTAGACAAGAAAGGAATGAATCCGTATATTGGACGTATGAAGGCTATGCTAATATTTGCGTTTTTCCCCTTGTTAGCTCTCTTAGCGCAACCTTTAGGAGGTTATTCTTATTGGATTCCGGTTATTATTATCGGTATTTCAGGCGCAGCCCATCAAGCTTGGTCGGCTAATATTTTCTCAACCATCGGCGATATGTTTCCGAAAAAAGCTATTGCGACGATTACGGGTATTGGAGGTATGGCGGGAGGCATTGGTTCGTTCCTTATCAACAAAGGCTCAGGTTCATTATTTGACTTTTCGCAAAAACATTGGAGTAGTATAAATGGAGAATCACTCCTTGATAAGTACCCGCAATTGCAAAATTCTGAAACTGCGGCAGCATTTCTTAAAGAGTACAATGTCGGAAATATTGAAGAATTCTTGAAAATGTTAAAACAATCGGGTGATGTAGTTGTTAATGGAATTGATACAGGTTACATGATTATCTTTTCAATTTGCGCTGTTGCATACTTGATTGGGTGGGTTATAATGAAAATATTAGTGCCGAAATTTAAACCGATTACAGACTTATAATATTTATGGTTAAAACAGGAAGCAAAAATATATCCAAATTTGCAGAGATAACTGTCGGGTACACAACGAAAGAAGCGATTCAAGAAGCTAAACGCTGTCTTAATTGCAAAAATTCAATGTGTGTACAAGGTTGTCCTATAGAGCATAATATTCCCGGATTTATCAATCAATTATCAATGGGAAATAAGTAGTCTTCCGGCAATTTGCGGTAGAGTTTGTCCTCACGAAAAACAATGTGAAGGGCATTGCATTCTCAATAAAAAGGAAAAGCCTATCAGGATTGGACGTTTGGAACGCTTTATTGCTGATTTTGATAGTGAAATGGTTTTGATCCGTGAACGTTTGAAACCGAAGGACAGAGGGAAAGTCGCTGTTATAGGTTCAGGTCCGGCAGGGTTGACAGTCGCAGGAGATTTGGCGAAAGAAGGTTTTAACGTCGTTGTCTTTGAAGGACAAAATGAACCGGGAGGAGTCTTATTATACGGAATACCTGAATATCGGCTTCCAAAGGAAATTGTACGCCGCGAAATCAGACGAATAGAGTCTTTTGGAGTCACTTTTATTAACAACTGTACGGTTGGGGAAAAAGTTACGGTCGATACAATGCTTGCCCATGAATTTGATGCTGTTTTTATAGGTTCAGGTACGGCAGTCCCCAAAAATTTGGATATTCCGGGTACTAATTTGTTTAGGGTAGTCCAATCCTCTTATTTTTTAAGAATGGTTAGTCTATTTAATAGCGGTAGTATCAATAGAAATTCTATACCTCTTGTTTCGGGCGAAAATGTTGCTGTCATTGGTGCAGGAAATGTCGCAATGGATACGGCTCGTACAGCTATCCGGTTGGGAGCTGCGAAAGTAACGATTATATACTATAAAGGTGAAAATGATATTAGCGCTCTTCAATCCGAATATCATGAAGCTGTGGAAGAAGGTGTTCAGTTTATGTGGTATACAAACACATTGGAATTTTTAGGTAAAAGGAATAAACTTGAATCCATAAAAATCAGAGATGCGGAAGATGAGAAGATAATATCTATGGACAGAGTATTTATTGCTGTGGGCTCAAAGCCCGCAAATCGTATTGTTTCGACTTGTGATGGCATCGAAGTCGATAATACCGGTTATGTGATAACTAAAACTCATCCGTATGGTATGACTACTCGTAAAG
>CALYRA010000007.1 GCA_945292135.1 uncultured Dysgonomonas sp. | reverse complement strand
CAGTTCAAATCTGCCTGGGACTACCAGTATTAAACCTGATAATTTTGAATTAAAGAGAACAAAATTTGAAAGTAAAAAAATACAGACCACTCAGAATAAATATATTTTGGGTGGTTTTTTTGTGTTTAAAAGCGAACAAAGTCTAAGAATATCCGCTCAACAATAGCCAAATTAGACAGGTAGCACGTGGAAAATTTCGGATAATTTTTAAATACTGAAAAATACCACAAATTACTACTTGAATTGCACAATAATAGTGTCTTAGTTATCTGATTGTAACAAATAATGTCCGAAGCATTGTCTATGTTGATTATTAGTTTTTTCTTATATTAAGAAATATGATCTTATTATATTAAAGACAACTTATCTACCTGCTAAAAAAGACTAAAATAGACTTACACCCTCCCTCACATTATACTCCTATATATTTACGCATTTTGATTTATAAAGTAAATAAAAACTATACAATTTAGGATATAATGCATAAATGAAAGAATACGAGAAAAAAAAATCGAAGAAGGTAATCAGAAAATATGCCTGCATATCGGAGATAAAGATCCAAAGATATTTAATACAGCAGTCAAAAAGTAGAACAAATAAAAACATAAAATAAGTAGAAGAAGAACTAAAATACGCAATGACGAAAAATAGTATAATCAAAGCTTCGTTAGATTGATTCGTGGCTAATAAATAGTCCTATCTGAATTGATCATATTAAAAGAAGAGATTTTTCTGTATTTATTTTTAGACTTTATAGTAAAAAACAAGTTTCGATACTTGTTATCACAGCTTCAACTCAAAGTAGTCTGACAGATTAAAGGTAAGGAATTAATTAATTCTAAAATCACGATCGTCCATACAGATTTATGCAAGGAATTTCCTTCTAAAAACACTTTTTTCTTTACCTATAAATAGCTTATCTTTTAAATTGCGGATATCCTTATAATCTTTGTATTTGTAATCAAACCGACTCATGTTGTAAAAAATGTATAAATAACGTAAATATAATATAATAAATATGTGTTAAAAATAATATTTTTATTTTATCTTTATCTTTACTATAAATCAGGTTAAAATAATTATTTATTTAATTGATTATATGACTATTAAATATTAAAAATCATATTTCTGTCTATGCATCAGATATTTAATACAAGAATAAATTTTTTTGTAAAAAAAAAGACAAAATGTTTTATATTAACAAAAATTTCAATAAATTTGTAGAGAATAGTTATTTGAAGAAAGAACCCATTTATTCAGACCTATATTATAATATTATAGGAGTTCTTTTAATGAATAACATTTATAATAAATGTCTAATAAAAATACCTAAATAAATCGGACTGCCCAGCTTATTTTCGCCAATAAATTGGCAATAACGTTAAATAATGAACAAATACGCATAACAGGTTATACACAAATAATATCTGTACTATTTATTAATCTTTTAAATTAATTAATTATGGCATTTAATGCAAAATTAAATTTTGGAGGAAAAGAGTTCGACGTTTTGGATTGCAGCTATAATCTAAAGCGTGACATTGATTCCAAGGGTCGTCCGGCATCTAACATTTATGGAGGCGAGGTTACAGTGCATGTAGAATCTACAGATGACACGTCTATCTTGGAAGCGATGACTAACCAATTTAAGCCCAATTCCGGAAGTATCATCTTCAAGAAAGGTGATGAAGAAGCTAAGATGAAAGAGCTTAGCTGGGAAAACGGTTATATTGTAGCCTTCGAAGAATCTATCGATGTAGTCGGGTCAAAGCCGATGACTTTGAAATTTACGGTTTCAGCTCAAGTTCTGAAAGTGGGCGGAGCTCAGATAGAGCAGAATTGGCCATCAGGGAATTAACCCATTGAACAGATTCGGAGTTGGTGTCTCTCTGCCCGCAAAGTCGAAAGATACCTCTCCGGTCTGCTCACCATTAATTATCTTCATTTTAAATATTGATTATTGATGCTAAAAAAGTATCAACGGCTTTTTTTTGCCTAAACAGAAGATAGTTTTCAAAGATAATAATTAATGTTCCAGCAAGCAAACAGTTATTTATTTTATATTCATCATAAATCAAATTACTAACCTAAAAAAGCAACAACAATGATAAACAATTATGAAATAGGAGGTAACGAAGTCAAGCCCGACGTTTCGGAAGCCATTGCGGACATTCCCGGTAACCGTTCACTGGTTATCTCCAAGCTAACATCAGACGAACCTATCAGCCCGGAAGCCGTTACCGGTCTAACAGACATTAATCAGGTATTCGCGCATTACCAACCACAGATCGACGCCGAATTTTCAAATTCCGAAGGACAGCCGGTCAAAGAAACGTTTCACTTCAGTAATGTGGGCGATTTCGAAGTCAAAAAACTGACCGAGCAAAGCAAGTTTCTCAAAGGCGTAAAAACCAAAAAAGATTTTTACGATTTTATGATAAAACAACTGCGATCCAACAAAGTTCTTCAACGGGCGTTAGAGAATCCGGAAAGTAAGTCCGCATTTGTAGAAGCCTTGCAAGGCGTACTGGCAGAATTAGAAGAATCCGATACAAAATAATACGAATTGAAAACGAAATAAAAAAAGCATAACAATATGGCAGAAATAAAAGAAGCAGCGCAGGCAACAGCCGTAAAAAGCGCTGATCAATTCAATATACAAGAGTCGGTAAGCAAGCTGGCAAAATTCGGAGGTTTCGGATTCTTGGAATCAGCCGTAGAAGGCATAGCTTCGATGAACCCCGAGCGTTCAGCCCGAAAAAAAGCCTTTCTGAATGATAACGACAAGAAAGAAACCCGGGAAAGCCTGAAGGATACAATCACCCTTTGGCTAGACTTGTTAAATTCTACAACATCCGTTTCCGAGATGCTGGATCAAGCAAAAGAACAATCCGAATCCGTATCTACACTGTTACAGGAAAACCAGCTTAAAGCAGTAGAAACAGTCCGTGAGCTTGAACAATCATATCGTAATGTGATGTTGTTCTATAAGAATACCGAAGAAGACAAACTTAAAAATGTAACCATCGTCAACGCTTCACCCGAACAAGTATCAGACCTTGATAACTCGATCTTTATCGACTATGTCGCAAACGAACTGAAACAAAACTTCGATAAACTCGATTTGAGAAACAATTATTCGCTGCTTGTTATACCCGGTTATCTAGGCAGCGCCAAAGTCGTTGACAAATGGTCGCGTATCGCTTACGATAATAAAGCTTTCCTGTTCACCGACTTTATGGACTTAGACCAACCCGATGATGTTGTGGATATGTTTTTCAGTTCAGGATTGGCAAGCGCCGATGCTTACAAATCAAATACCAGTATGGCCTGTAACTGGCTTATCGGTCGGGGAAAATATAATGAATTAAACGAAGAACAGGATTTGCATGTATCCCCTTCCGCCGCCTTAGCCGGGAGAGTATACAGTACGCTGATGTCCCAGATTACCGCCGGTAAAAAACACGGAAAAATAAATGAAGTTGACAGCGTTGTATTCCCATTGAAGAAAAGTGAAATCTCTCAGATCGATAAAATGGGACTAGTGCCGATGGTAAACGAATATGGCAGTGTGATGGCATTTTCGGGAAAAACCCTGTTCAATGGCGATAACCTAGGCTTACAGACCTATTCAGTAGTACGCGTATTCGACTATATCACGAAAGTATTGTTCGACTTTTTGAACCGGCGCGCATTCGAAAACTGGAGTGGTAAGACCGAACGCGACCTTCGCTCCCAGATCATCAAATTTTTAGATAGCGTACAAGGCCCTGACCGTCTGATTGAAAAGTTTAAAATCGTTCGTTTCGAGCGTGACCCGAACCAAAAAGACCGTATCTATCTCGATATTCATCTGACGCCTTTCTTTCCGGCCAAGAGTTTCGTAATAAAACTCGACGGAACCAAAGGCGAAGACGAAACGAGCTGGAGTACCGAAGTTCAACAACAATAATCCGATTAAGAACAATGGAAGGTAAAGCGACACTCAAATTGCGCGCGCCAATAAAAGATAACCCACAGCATCTGGCTTTCGGGAACTACCATGTCATTTGGTGCGATTATACCTTTAACAAAGGAATAACCAAAGGCGGCAAAGTGCGTACCGAAGTAGTTGCAGGCAATATCCGCGTCGCTTTACCCCTGCTTCCCGATAATGAAATTCTTTCGTGGGTTTTCGACAGCTATAAGAAACTCAACGGAGAAATCACGATTCACGATGCTTACGAAGAATCGCTGGGCAAAATCTATTTTGAAGAAGGTCGTTGCGTAGGCTTTCGTATGCACTATGAACCTTCCGAAGATCAGACAATGAATGTTGTCCTTCTGATAACTATCAATGCCCAGCATATTATTATCGGAGAATCAGAATACAGAAATCGTAATAAATAGAAACCAATAAAAAAATGGGCTTTTTCGACAGGCTTCGTAAAGGAAAACTATTCTTCGGAAAGAAAGAGCCGGCAATGATCGTACGACTTGGTTTCAGAGGCAAAGAATATATCCTCGAAGAATTTGATTTGGAATTTCGGCAAGACTTAGATGACCGGAATAAGCCCGCCGGCGACACCTATGGCGGACTGATAACCCTTACCATTAGCGAAGAACCCGGCGAATGGCTTACAGCGTGGATGATGAACACCTTTGAAAAACAGGACGGTCAGATAACATTCTATCTCAATGGGGATAAGATCACCGAAGGCGCCGCATTTCAACTCGAGTTCAGAGAAGCCTATTGCATCAGTTACCAGCAGACAATGAACCCGCAAGGCGCCGGTTTGCTGACCACAATCATCATTTCACCCCATATAATCAGGGCAGGAAGTGAAGAATATGTAAGTAGGTGGAACAGTTGAACAAGAAAAAGAGACAATAAATAATGAACAGTTATACCTTACAAGAATTTTATCTCTATCTGAAACTTGGTATATGGGTAACAGGTATAGTAGATGGTTGGGGATTGGTGCGGCAAGCGATAATATACCCTGACGGTATGACAGACAAAGGATGTTTTATCACTAAAAAAACAAACGAATATAAGGATGAATTACAACAAAACAGACAACAACTTTCCATCGGGTTACAACTATTAGACATGTATCCGTTAGAAGAGCGGCAGACAAACAAGTATAATAACAAATACAAAATCTATACCCATTTGGCTGTGGTCGGCGACTGCAGATTGCGAGGCGCATACGAAGAACAAATTTATTATCTTAAAATAACTAACAATGATCCGATAACGATCTTCAGAACAAAAATATATGATTCGAAACAGATGGAAATCTCAGCATCCAAAAGGAATAACAGAAGTACAATTTTAAGAAAAGAGAGGCGTGTGAGCCGTATCGATACCAGTCCGCTTAATTCCGTTTCCCGTAAACACTAATTTGTTACTAATATAATATAATGTAATATAATACGATGAATAACAGTTTCTACAAATTACCGATACGCTTCGATTCGCTCTTCAATGAAGAAGGCAGCCAGATGCGTATGTGCAGTGAACTGGAGAGCATCGACCAGCATATTGAACTCCTCCTCACGACCTGCCCCGGCGAACATAAATTCAATAAGAATTACGGTTGCCGTATCTGGGATATGGATTTCGAACTTGTCGTCTCACGTCAGAAATGGGAAGAAGACTTTAAAAGATATATAGAAGAGGCGATCATAAAATTTGAGCCGAGACTTCAGCATATAACCATCACACTTCAGATCATGGAGGTCGCTCGTGAAGACCGGATGTTGAAAACAACGGCTATAAAAAAGAAAGTAATCGTGTTGGTTGACGGGGAAACAATATCGACCAACAGCCGCTGCCAGTTTAAATATACCCTTTATCTGGGACCATTAACAACAGAATAAAAACAGGACAGCGACATAAAACATGCAGGATATTTATACGTACCATTATAGCAAAGAAGTCATTTTGGAAAGGATGCTCAGTTATGCCGTCATGTATTACGGAGAGGGGCGTTCCGAGTTGCTCGATCTCGTTAAGCGGCTTTTTATCGAATCGCTGGGCGAAGAAATCTACAAAGTATCCGGTGAAGTTGGGCATATGGAAGACCGTATACTCGATAAACTGTGCAGAATGTTAATATCCGATAACGGCATATTACCACAGCCAGCATATGGAATACTAGCAGCTTGCCCGGTAGAACCAGTCTTGAACATTACCACTAAAACCAAGTTCTATACAAATACGCAGGATAAAATACTTACCTTTTATCCCGCCGTTAATACCCGTCTCTATAACGGATCAGTACGCTATCTGGTACAAGGAGGTTCTATTTTTGCCCAAAACAGGCAAAACCGTATGCTTCATAGCCGCGGCAAGAGCGGCAGTACATTAGGCAGCCACACGGTTTATATCGGAATAGAACTTGACGATTCCATACAAGATATAGAAGGATTGTCTTTTTTTGTAGATATCAAAGGAAGTTATAACAAAAAAACGGAAACAGAACAATTTTCATTCAGCAATTGGAAAATAAATAATGTTTCCCTGCCTTTATTTACAGGTATATATGCAGAGAAAGAAAAATATGACAATCCCACAGAAGAACTGTTCGCATCGTTTGATACGTCGGTTAGAATCAATAAAAACGTTCAGAATGAGTACAAATCACATTTTCTGACAGTAAAAGCTCCGTTCGATATAACAGGACAAAAGACCTTTTTTCCAAAAAAATTAAAAGAAATCTTCGGAGAAGCCATAGCGAATGATTTTCAAAAATCGTTGCTATGGATCGAGATCACTTTTCCTCAAAGTATAAAATCCGAAAACCTTCAGAACATACAAATCGGTATCAATTCATTTCCCGCAGTAAACAAACGATTGGTAAAAAAGACCGAGGAAGTAGAACGCGGCATACCCGTAATAGCTTTACCGACAAAAGAGAACGAATCGTTTATCTCTGTCAGTTCTGTATCCGACACCATGGAAAGGACGTATTATGATTTTCCATCGGTTAACTATGACGGACACAATACGGCTATCGGCCGTAGCGGAATTTACACCCTTCGTCAGGGCGGCTTGGAAAGGCTAGATATGAGAGAGGCAAACGATTACCTTCGAGGTATCACCTCCGAGCTGGATTATTCCGTATCTACCTTCTTTCGGAATAAAAAAGAAGTAAAAGCGGATTTGAAACAAATACAAATGGAAAGTAATAAATTACTGAGGGAATTAAAGAATACGGCGAACGAAACATCCGATCACTACGAACCGAAACATTACCTGATGCTCGACCAGCAAACCGAGACGGAAATTTATTTTGTCGAATACTGGGTTTGCGATAACGATGCCATGCGGTATATGCGTAACGGACAGATATTACAGGCCGACCATCCTATCCAATCCACGACAGCAGTCATTACCGATTATAAACAAGGTTTGCGTACCCCCGATCGGGCAGCCGGATATGTTCAGTATAAGAATACGCTGACCGACCATAAGCTGCTGATCACCGATAAGGACATAGAACACTTCAGTCTTGAACATTTTCGGGACACCATTTCAGGAGTTCAAGTCCGTAAAGGGATAATAGAAGCCCCGGAAAATAAGGGAGGCTTTGTCCGGACAAAAGATATTTATCTGCGACCAAAAAAAGAATTGAAAGGAACCTTAAATAAGAATGCGGAAGATTATTTCCGTAAGGAATTAGCGGATCATTCCCCTGTAACCTTTCGTTACCGTGTATTTATAGATGAAAAATTAAACTGAAAAATGGATATATTTTTTACCGAAATATTTTTGCCGTATATATTTCTGCCTCTGATAGGTATTCTATTGGGAATAGTTGCGGCTATTATAGCCAAAAAGAACAAGATAGTTTCCGATAAGAAAACGATTTTTTTCTTTCTTCTTACCAGTATCGCATTGGCCTTACCCGCATTGTTCGGCCTTATCGACTACTGGTTTATGCCCTATGCCTATATCATTTTGGAAGCATTATACCTGATAGTCGGTTATTACTTTTTGAATTTGTTGGAAAAATTCATAAAGGGGATAGAAGAAAAACCCTATTACATAGAATTCCTTAGCGTGTTTATAGTCTTATTAATAAGCTCCGCGCTTTTCACCCTTATCTTTAACCTGTGCAACGAACTCCAATACGGATTATGGGCATGTACCTGTACATTAACCTTTATATTCCCTACACTGTTCAGGAAAACCTACCGGTCGTTTATGGCTATACCGTTGGAAGTTTATAAACTGTGGTCGTATGAAGATGAAACGCAGGAAATAAACGCCGACGCATTCGACCATAATAAAATAATAGTTGTCGAATTAGAACTGTTTAAACAAGTAGATGATATTCAGCCATTGAATATAAAAGCTAAAGCATCCGAAGACATTCCTTTCGGTATCTGGTTTAAAGTCTTTATAGACGATTATAATAAGAGGTCTCCCCAATCGCCGATCGCATCTAGCGATTATGAAAATTCATACGGCTGGATTTTTTACGCAAGCAGTTCCATATTAGGACAAAAACGATACATCGATCCGGAACTTACATTTGCGAAAAATAAGATCAGAGATAAGAATGTCGTTGTAGCCAAACGAACCAAATATGAAGAATATGCCACGCGGGAATATACAAGACAAGAATACGCGGCAGAAGAAGATTAATCAGAAAATATAGCAATAAACAATAACGATATATAAAAGAAAAAACGAATGGATACAAACAACCATCATAGATTAGTAAACTGGGAAGAAGGGATGGATGTCCGCTTCGGTAATCTGCGTCAGCTGGAAGATTATTTTATAGACCGCCTATGCGATAGTCAGGCTATGCGCCTGACAAGCTATACATTCGGTTTGTTGCCGATGATCGGCACACAAGGCGATTCGACCGAATTCGATATCAGCGAACGCGTAACAGGAAAAGTAGAAATCCGTCTCAGGCGATGCAATGCCCTGACGCGTGGCGGCTGTCGTATATCCTATAACCCACCACAAGGAGACTATCTGCACCATGTACACAATTTTGAAGAATCCCGGCAAGAAAAAAGCCAATCATCTTCCGGGGGGACACGATTCTGGGACGTGATCCTTTCGGTTGATCCCTATAAGCGTATCCCGACAGGCATTCCCCACATAGAAGAGACGCCGCCGCGCCATCCCGACGCAATGGAAAATTACCGCTTATCCGTTACCGCGCAAGGAGAGATCAACAAAGAGCAGCTCGGACAATTTTATCTGGTAATAGGACGTATCCGCCAATCAACCACAGGACGCTATGAAGTCGATACCAACTACATACCACCATGCGTATCAGTTAACAGCCATAGCGATTTGTTAAGATACTACGAACACTTCGGCATCTACCTGAACGATATAGAACGAGCATCGAAAATAATCATATCAAAAGTCCGCAACAGAGAAAAGAACTACCCGATCGCCGAAAATATATGCAAAATATGCGAAGATATGATGCGTTACATCGCCTCTATCTATTTTCCATACCGGAATATAGGCCGAGAATTATCACCAGTCGAATTGGTCAACTATTTTTCGACGCTGGCACATACAACCTATATAAGTATAAATTTTATCGGCAAGCATGAAAAAGAAGAAATGCTGAAGTATTTCTACGAATGGAGCGATGTGACGCCCGGTTCATTCGAAGAACTGTTATCCGATACCCTGAGCCTTATCTATGACCATAACAGCATTCGCGGGATGATGCTGCGAATAGAATCCTTTCTGCGTCTTATGTCTGAGTTATGGCTCAAACTAAGCTCATTGGAATATATCGGACAACACAAAGACAATATAATCGTTTCCGAAAGGAGACAACAAGTAGAAAGCCCTAAAAACAAAGGCGGCTGGACTATACTGGATTAACAAACAGATCATTATGGAAAAAACAGGAACAGGAAATAAAAAGACGCTCCAACTCAATACGCTCGAAACCGACTTTAAGGGCGAAGCGATAGCCGCCGGACAAATAGCCTCAGGTCGGGAGCGCGATAAAGTCCTTCTCATCCGCCGGCAAGGAGACAAGCGCAATGTCTATAAAGACATCGATAAGCTGGAGACGGAATATTCCGGCTATGACCTGCTCGAGTACCTGTATATCTATACCAACCGCAACAGTATATACGACACCCTGCCCGAAGGAATCATACATCAAACCGAAAGTAAAAATAAACAACGCAACCGAGAAGATATAATCAGTGATATCAAAACCCAAAGGCAGGAAGAATTCTATGCCCGCCGCTTCTTCCAGCCCTTCGAAATGGCAGTAGACAATATATTGATCCATGCGCAAGAATACGAACAACAATTCGACAAAGCCTTTTTCTATGATAACCTGCGTACCATATTCGAAAGCCATTGGGATATACTGCATTATATGAGCCTGAGACAAGCCTTACTCTATATCCGTATTATCCCGGTTATACCCGAAGTATCATCAAGTCTGGAACTGATGTCGAAAGTAATGAATATTATCCTGGAATGTCCCGTCACGATAAAAGAAGGACGTAAATCCATCCATGAACTCGATCCCGCAGACCGCGTACCACTTGGCAAGTGGAAGCTAGGAATTAACTCGGTACTCGGCAACAAAGCCGAGAGCGACGACTTCGACTTGGATATCACAATCGGTCCGATCAGTTATGAAAAGATGCGTCTTTTTAAGACCGACGATAACAGCAGTAAAGTATTGATAAAACTAGCGGATAAGCTCATACCGTTCGAACGCTACTACAATATCGGCTACAAAATAATAAAATCCGATACCGCATTCCGCTTATCAGACAAAACCCATACCGCTTACCTGGGAATCAATACGACCTTACAATAGAAACAAGACAACAAGACAAATATAAAAAAAAGAAAAAACTATAACAACAAGATAATAAATAACCTAAATACCAAACGCATATGGCAACACAAAACGTAGTAGATAAGAAATTGGCGACAAACGCCCGCGTTTATATCAACGGAGACGAATATCACTTCGTATCATTGGAACTCGATCAGGCCTTCGGAGAACACCACCACTTTAAAATAACGATGGACTATGATACGATGAAAGACCGGTTCATGGGCGATCCCTCAAAACATATGCGTCTGATCCGGGAAATCCTCGATATCGACCTGTTACAAGGAGACGACAGCGCCAGCGTTTACGAATTCAGAGGGGTCATCACCAACGTCTATCACGAAGGACGCGAAGGCAAACACGGCTATCTGGTACTCGAAGGACAAAGCCCTACCGTCCTGTTGGAAAGAGGCAAAAGAATGGATATCTTTACCCGAATGGACTTGAAGCGCGTATTCGAAGACGTAGTAAGCGGCATCTATAACAAACAACTATCCTATGTCAACAACCCCGTATATACAGGCCGAGTTGAATTCCTGATGCAATATAACGAAAGCGACTGGGAATTCCTTCGCCGTCTGTCCGCCATAACAGGAGAAACGCTGTATTATACCGGCCGCGACCTGGTATTCGGGACACATAAAGACTTTAAAGAAATCACAGTAACCTACGATTACGAGATCACCGGCTTTCAGTTCGGTTCCCGTTTGCAGGCCAATAACTTTAGCCGCTACCAATACCTTCCCGGTCGCGACGATACGATCAAGCACGATACAACCACAAATATCGAGAACGCGAACGATTACGTCAAAGACGCCGGCGAAAGAGTCAAAGACTTCGGCGAAAAACGTCCCGTCCGTAAACCCGCGTTATTAGAAGTAAGCGATATAGGAGCATTGACAGAAATGGTAAACCGAGAAAAAGTATCCAATGCGGCCCATACCGTATATGTAAAAGGGACAGCCAAGACGTGTTCACCAAGAATCGGGCGGATACTGACCATCAAGATGCCCGCCAATATGCCCGAAGCCAGCGATATCGGCGCGTACCGTATAACAAAAGTAAGACACGTGATCGACCAGAACCAGCGGTATAAATGCGAATTTGAAGGCATCCCCGCCGCCTTGAAATATTATCCCGTCCCGCAAGTACACACGCCTGTCGCCGATTCGATAAGAGGCGTTGTCATCAGCAATGAAGACCCGGACGGGCAAGGACGAATCCGCGTCGATTTTCCGTTTGCCACAGACCGACCGAGCGAGACGTGGCTGAGAGTGATGACGCCGAGCGCGGGATTGACAAGCGATAAACAAAAAAACCGAGGTATGGTATTCATCCCCGAAAAAGGCGATCAGGTAATGGTAGGCTTCGAGTTCGGCGACCCAAACCG
>CALYRA010000006.1 GCA_945292135.1 uncultured Dysgonomonas sp. | reverse complement strand
TTAATGTCATAGAAACAGAACAAGAAGCTCGAGAAATAGCCAATAAACGCGAACAATTACAACGCGAACAAGGACTTCGAACCCAAAAATTATTGACGCTTGATGATATAGGACGCCGTATAGCTATCGGTAATTTCCAACAACTCAATGTAATAGTAAAAGGAGATGTCGACGGATCAGTAGAAGCCTTGTCAGACTCATTGATTCGATTGTCGACAGAAGAAATACAAGTAAACGTAATACATAAAGCCGTAGGACAAATATCAGAATCAGATATAACATTAGCCGCAGCCTCCGATGCCATCATAATAGGATTCCAAGTACGTCCGTCACAAGCCGCGCGACGCGCAGCAGAAAAAGATGGAGTTGATATCCGTTTATATTCAATCATTTATGATGCTATTGACGAAGTGAAGGCAGCTATGGAAGGAATGTTATCACCAGAAATAAAAGAAGTATTTGTCGGAACAGCAGAAATTCAGGAAATATTTAAGATTACGAAAGTAGGTACCATAGCCGGATGTATAGTTAAAGAAGGTAAAATCAAACGAAACAACAAAGTACACGTTATACGTGACGGTATCGTTATATACACAGGAGAACTGGGATCATTAAAACGATTTAAAGACGATGCCAAAGAAGTCGTAACAGGACTTGAATGCGGTTTGAATATTCAGAATTACAATGACATCAAAGTAGGAGACGTTATAGAAGCTTATGATGAAATAGAAGTTAAGAAAACATTGTAAATCAAAAATAATATATATCTTTGTATAAGAAAGAAAATTAACCAATTGATAGTTGTAACCAAGTCTAAGATGAATAAAGGTGGTATTTTCAACGATACCACCAATACACAACTGTTAATTGGTATTTTCAGGGTAGATAGGAATTGGTGTTGATTACTCAAATCGAAAACATCTATGAATAAAATCATTTTTATATTATTCTTAACTGCTGTCTCTGTATTTTGTCCAGATAATCTTTATTCCCAAACAGCTCAACAAATTGCTTTTATAAATTCTAATGATTTATTTGAAGCTTTACCCGAAAGAATAAAAGCTTCCGAAAAAATAAATGATTTGAATGATAAATACAAAGCCGAACTGAAAGGAATGCAAGATGATTACAACAAAAAATATTCTGATTTTATATCATATCAGACATCAATGGCAGAAAACATTCGGTTGCGTCGAATGCAAGAACTATATGAACTCGAAAAAGGTATCAACAACTTTATGAAAGTAGCTCAGGAAGACGTAAGCGATAAAGAAAAAGAAATGTTAGTACCAATACGTCAGAAAATCAAAGATGCCATATATCAGGTAGGAGTAGAACAAGGATATATATGTATTTATGATCTGGCTAATCCGGCTATCGTATTTGTTACGCCCGAAGCAGTAGATATAACCCCTTTCGTTAAAAGAAAATTAGGAATAAAATAAATTTTAGAATTAACATATAAAAAATTTGAAAATGCTTTCTTTACACAGGAAGCATTTTTATATTATAAATTATACGATAATGTTGAAGCCCGGACCAATAGGAGTTTTTGATTCAGGATATGGAGGATTGACAATTCTATCAGAAATACAAACATTGATGCCAGAATATGACTATTGCTATTTAGGAGACAATTCGCGAGCCCCTTATGGATCACGATCATTTGACGTAGTATATCAATTTACCCGCCAGTCGGTAATGGCTTTATTCGAAAGAGGATGTAACTTGGTTATATTAGCATGCAATACAGCGTCAGCAAAAGCATTGAGAACCATACAACAAAAAGATTTACCCGATATCAATCACTCGAAACGGGTTCTGGGAGTAATACGTCCGACAGTGGAGGCAATAGGCGAACTTACCAAAAGCCGTCATGTAGGCGTCTTAGGAACCGTAGGTACCATTCAGTCAGAATCATATCCTTTGGAGATAAATAAATTATATCCCGATATAAAAGTAACGGGCGAAGCCTGTCCGATGTGGGTTCCGCTTGTAGAAAACAGAGAATACGATAGTGAAGGAGCGGATTATTTCATTAAAGACAAATTGAATAATATACTATCAAAAGATCCGCAGATAGATACCCTCATATTAGGATGTACGCATTATCCATTGCTATTAAATAAAATAAAGCAATATCTACCGCAAACAATTCAGGTAATATCGCAAGGAGAATATGTCGCGCGCAGTTTGAAAGATTATTTACGGCGACATGTCGAAATGGATATGGTATGTACAAAGAATGGAAAAACAAAATACTTCACGACAGAATATCCTAAAAAATTTTCCGAATCCGCTACCATTTTTTTAAAAAAAGAGATTGAAGTAGAAAGAATAGATTTGGAGTGACTCTGAATGCGTAAAATAATACATATAGATATGGATGCGTTTTATGCCTCTATTGAACAGCGTGATAATCCCGAATATAGAGGCAAAGCCGTTGCAGTAGGCTATTCGGGAGCAAGAGGCGTAGTAGCTGCCGCCAGTTACGAAGCGCGTCGGTATGGGGTACGATCGGCTATGTCCTCAAAAATAGCTTTACGAAAATGTCCGCATCTAATATTTGTCGATTCCAGATTTGATGTATATAAAACCGTTTCACGACAAATAATGAGTATTTTTCACGAATATACCGATTTGGTAGAACCCTTATCCTTAGATGAAGCATTCTTGGATGTAACCGACAACTTAAAAAAAATTGCGTCCGCAACGGAAATCGCTCAGGAAATAAAAACTAAAATAAAAGAAAAAACAGGATTAACAGCATCTGCCGGAGTTTCCTACAATAAATTTTTGGCTAAAATAGCCTCCGACTATAACAAACCCGACGGATTATTTGTTATAAGACCAAAAATAGCTGAAAAATTTATAGAAACGCTTCATATCGAGCAATTTTATGGAGTAGGCAAAGTGACTGCGAAACATATGCACCAGATAGGCGTTAAGACAGGTTGGGATTTAAAGCAAAAATCAGAAGAAGAACTAGTATCTCATTTTGGTAAATTTGGTCATAACTATTATCAGTACGCCAGAGGAATTGATAATCGTCCAGTAGAACCCGAACGAATCCGAAAATCTATAGGCGCTGAAATAACCTTTGAAAGCGACTTAGATACGATTGAAGAATTACGGAGAGAGTTGAAAGAAGTCGCCGAAGATGTTATCAGGCGTATAACAAAAAATAATTTTAAAGGTCGCACAGTTACTTTAAAAGTGAAATATGCCGATTTCAGGAATTTATCGCGAAGTAAGACTATCCCTTATACAGTGACTGATTTTGAAACCTTATACGCTATCGGATGTGAGTTGCTTGACACAGTTGATATTATTCCCAAAGTAAGACTGATCGGACTAAGCATCAAAAATAATGAAGAACTTATCTGGCATGATGGCGTACAACTTAGGATCGATTTCGATTTTGAAGACGATAATAAGCTGTGAACTTGTGTAAATCTCTCATAAAATCTTTTAGAAATCCGTAGAAAGTATATATTTTTGTATTAATGAGTTCGAAAAAGAAAACTGAATTTGGAAACCGTGAAAAGCAAGTAACCTTTTCACTGAATGACAAAGAATATGCTTTGATAGACGCTTATATCAAAAAATATAAGATTGAAAACCGGTCGCGTTGGTTTAGAGAAACTATAATTTCCTTTATACTCCGAAACTTGGAACAAGATTATCCTACGCTGTTTGACGAAAATGAAATGCGTAGATGAATACGCCCATATTAAATGACGAATATTTTATGCGACAAGCATTACAAGAAGCTCAGCAAGCTTTTGAAGAAGGAGAAATTCCTGTCGGAGCAGTAATAGTTTGTCAAAATAGAATAATTGCCCGAGCGCATAATTTAACCGAAACGCTGAATGATGTAACAGCGCATGCTGAAATGCAGGCAGTAACAGCGGCAGCAGATGTATTGGGCGGAAAATATTTGACAGATTGTACATTATATGTAACATTAGAACCTTGCCCGATGTGCGCCGGAGGATTAGCTTGGGCTCAATTATATAAATTAGTTTTTGGCGCAAACGATACGAAACGAGGATTTACTCTTTTCAAACCCGATATATTACACCCTAAGACACAAATTAAATCACAAGTATTAGAAAAAGAATGCTCTACATTAATGAAAGAATTTTTTAGATTGAGACGCTGAATTATTTTTTTTTAACATTAATTTTAAACCTTAGCGTGCATCAATTTCAGAATTGTCGCGTCTTTTAATTAGAAAGTCATAAACAAAGAAAAATATAACTATTCATTGTTTACGTATAATCCAAGAGTTGTTATTTTTACTGTATTTTTTAGATTTAACCTGCTTATTTAGATTTTTTTCGGAGACGATTATACACAGGCAGATATAAGCGTTGGACTTGTTAAAATTGATAGTTCCGACGATACGAGTCATAGATTTACATTTGGCGACAGTAAAGCCTTATGGATCGAAGCGAAAAATATTTCAAACTATTTCCCAAATCGGATAAGAACTTTGATATAAATTGCAATATTCAGGATAAAATCTGTTGAATTTGATGTCGTTACAAATAATTCTCTAAAAGTTTAAAAGATTGAAAACTAAATATAATTCCTGATAATGGAATAAACAACCGTTGGTTTCAAACTAATGATTTCTAATAATTTGTAAATTTTATTGATATTCTTTTTTGATTTCCTATTTGAGAGAGATTGTCCGTGAGTACCGTCTCTCTATTTTGTATATAGTTTTAAGTAAAAACGCATTTTTCTCTATTATACTTTCGCCTATTCTTTAAAAAAAACGTATTTTTGTTCAGGTCAGAATATATGAATAAACAAAAATAAAATGATCAGTGTTTTTATAAAATCCTGAAACTACTTTTTATAATGGACAATATTAAGTTGCAGGAACAAGTAAAGAACGAATTTACGGATTATCTAACGCTCTATAAACATCGGAAAACCCCCGAAAGATATGCTATTTTGGAACATATATATACCATTAAAGGGCATTTCGATATGGATTTGTTGTTTAATTCGATGACAGACAGTGGCTTTAGAGTTAGCCGTGCTACGCTTTATAATACAATCGAATTGTTGTTGGATTGCGGATTAGTAGTAAAGCATCAATTTGGAGCCAATGTCTCCAAATATGAAAAAGCATACGGCAATGAAAATCACGATCATTTTATCTGTTTGGGCTGTGGAGAAGTAAAAGAATATAAAAATAGTAATCTTTTCACGCCCGCGCAGCAAAAGCGGTTCCAACGATTTAAAGTAAGCTATTACAGTTTGTACATATATGGAATGTGTAGTAAATGTCAGCGTCAAAAAAATAATATAAAATCAAATAATTTACCTATTAAAAAGAAATGAAAATAGACATTCTGTTAGGTCTGCAATGGGGTGATGAGGGTAAAGGAAAAATTGTAGATGTCCTAACGCCCAAGTATAATATAGTAGCTCGTTTTCAAGGCGGTCCCAATGCAGGTCATACGCTTGAATTTGAAGGCAAAAAATACGTATTAAGGTCTGTACCTTCAGGAATATTTCAAGGGAAGAACATCAATATCATAGGCAATGGCGTAGTCATTGACCCGTCTCTGTTTAAAGAAGAAGTTGAAGCTCTTGAAACGTCGGGACATGATTTGAAAAAACGGCTTTTCATATCTAAAAAAGCACATTTGATATTACCGACCCATCGTTTTTTGGATGCATGTTATGAAGCAGCCAAAGGCGATAAAAAAATCGGAACTACAGGTAAAGGCATTGGACCCACATATACCGAAAAGGTAAATAGGAGCGGATTGCGTGTTGGAGATATTTTGCACAATTTTGATGAAAAGTATGAAAAAGTAAAAAAGAATCACCTCCGCATCCTTCAACAATACGAATTTGATGACAGCGCGTTACCAACTGTAGAAAAAGCATGGTTTGAAGGGTTGAAAAAGCTCAAAGAATTTGAATTTATCGATAGCGAACATTATATAAATCAAGCGATAAAAGACAATAAAAAAATATTAGCCGAAGGCGCTCAGGGAACTATGCTTGATATAGATTTTGGATCCTATCCATATGTCACTTCATCCAATACCATATCGGCAGGAGCATGTTTAGGATTAGGAGTCGCCCCTCAAAAAATAGGAGAAGTATATGGAATATTCAAAGCCTATTGTACACGCGTAGGTAGCGGTCCTTTTCCGACTGAACTTTTTGATGAAGTAGGAGATATCCTCCGCCAAAAAGGTTTTGAATTTGGTTCGGTAACCGGTCGTCCGCGTCGATGCGGCTGGCTTGATTTGGTAGCCTTGCGTTATGCTATTATGATAAACGGAGTGACTCAACTAATAATGATGAAAAGCGATGTGCTTGATACGTTTGACACGATTAAAGCATGTGTCGCTTATAAAATTGACGGCAAGGAAAAGACTGATTTCCCTTTCGATATAGAAGAAGGAGTTACGCCGATATATAAAGAATTGACAGGATGGAAAACTGATATGACAAAAATGCGTTCGGAAGATAAATTTCCACAAGCATTTAATGATTATGTGGCATTTATAGAAAAAGAATTAAACGTTCCCGTTCGTATTATATCTATTGGACCTGACAGAGAGCAGACAATCATGCGTAAATAAGTATTAATAAACGTTTGAATATATACTAAAAACGAAAAACATTACCTTTGACGCTTTGTAGCTTTGACAGATTATAAATAATAATGGATCAATATAAAGTACCCCTGATAAAAGAATCGATGCATTATGGTGCTCTATTGGGGCTTTTCCTGATGTTTCGATACTTGTTTTGGATTGGAGCCGGATTTTCGGATTTTCTGTTTATCTATTTTTATTATTTGTTGAATATTGGTACATTTCTGTTGGTCTACGTATTTTATTTTAAATTCAAATTTAAAAATACGGAAACGAGTAAGCCGCGAACGGTAATTGAATGTTCCCTGTTTACGATAATGATGTTTTTTTTCGCTTCCATCTTTGAAGGAGCTATTATGTATGCGCATTACCAATTGATTCATCCCGAATTTTTCATGACTAAAATTGTTGAACCCACTTTAAAAGCCATGGATATGTTTCCTTTTTTAGTGAAAGATAAAACAATAATGGAGAATCTTTTGACAGGCAAAAGCGTTTATATAATTTCTAATTTTATTAATAACATATTTCTTGGTATATTTTTCGCCCTATTGATGGGATTTATAGCATGGAATAGAACAAAACAAATAAAATAGATACATATATTAATCACCTATGGATATATCGGTTGTCATACCATTGTATAACGAAGAAAAGTCGCTTCCCGAACTTACAACATGGATTAGGCGTGTGATGTTTGAGAATAGCTATTCTTATGAAATTATATTTGTCGATGATGGAAGTAACGACCATTCATGGGATGTTATATGTGAATTAAAAAAAGGAAATACGGATATAAAAGGAATTCGTTTCCGCCGTAATTATGGAAAGTCGCCCGCCCTTCATTGCGCGTTTGCCAAAGCCGAAGGAGAAGTCGTAATAACGATGGACGCTGATTTGCAAGATAGTCCTGACGAAATACCCGAATTGTATCGTATGATAAAAGAAGAACGTTACGATCTTGTATCAGGTTGGAAGAAAAAACGTTACGATCCGATTACCAAAACAATACCTACCAAAATATTCAACGCTACCGCGCGTATAGTATCAGGCATTACAAACCTGCATGACTTTAATTGCGGTTTAAAAGCGTATCGTAAAAGCGTAGTGAAAGATATTGAGGTTTACAATGATATGCACCGCTATATTCCTTATTTAGCCAAAATAGCCGGTTATAAAAAGATAGGAGAAAAAATTGTACATCATCAGGCTCGCAAATACGGTAAAAGTAAATTTGGCGTAAGCCGTTTCTTTAATGGATACCTTGATCTACTGACTTTGTGGTTTTTGTCTACTTTTGGTCGCAAACCTATGCACTTTTTCGGGTTTTTAGGATCACTTATGTTTTTACTGGGATTAATCGCGATCGTTATAGTTGGCGGCTGTAAATTGTATGCGATGAATCAAGGAGAACATTATACGTTAGTTACTAATTCACCCTATTTTTATATATCCCTTACGATGATGATTCTGGGAGTACAACTTTTCCTTTCCGGATTTTTGGGAGAATTGATATCCCGAAATGCAACCGAAAGAAATAATTATAAGATAGAAGAATAATTATAGAATATTTTCATGGCGGATTTGTTTTAAACATGACATATTTTTTTGAAACTTAACCCCAATATATAAGATTACAAAAAGATGAATTTAAAGGACTTACTTAAAAACCGTTATTCGGTTCGGAATTATTTATCTCGGGAAGTAGAAGCAGAAAAAATTGATTACATCCTTCAATGCGCAAGACTTGCCCCATCCGCATGTAACTTTCAACCTTGGTTTTTTTATGTAATTACCGATGAAAGAATGAAACAAGGCGTCCAAAAAAGTTATGATAGAATATGGTTTAAAGAAGCCCCTTTATACATTGTAGTATGTAAATGCGATCAGCAATCATGGAAGCGGAAAGACGGTAAAGATTTTGGAGATGTTGACGCTGCCATTGTGGCAGAACATATCTGCTTGGCAACAGCCGAAAAAGGACTCGGTACATGTTGGGTCTGTAATTTTGATTCAGCTATCCTGATCGAATCAATTGGAATACCACAAGAGCAAGAACCAATAGCTGTTTTCCCGATTGGCTATATAGATGAAGAAAAAAGCAAAGCGCCCGAAAAAAAACGCAAATCATTACAAGAAATAACCAAATTTATATAATCGCCGGTGCCGGTATTGACAAGAAGTTTAAAAATGGTAATCGGGCTTTGTCTTAACCGAATATAATCAACCGCAAGACTATTGGATTGCAATCCGTACTCTTAACTTCTTAACACTGAAAATTATTGGGGAATCCTTTAGATAATAAGGACGATCTAAAATCTACGTTTAGCCCTTTAAATACAAAAGCGATACTAAAAATTAACATAACCCGCGCTATAATACTTGCCCTAAATCTCGAGACTATTTAGTTAAAAACAAGTCTTTTGGTAGAAAATAATTTAAAAGAGTAGGATCTGAATAAAACATAATTACTTGTTAAAGAATTAAAACAAGAAGAAAGCGACATTTATTATCGTTATATTTACTATCCAATCAAATTTATAGAGGATATGGAAATCGTATTTTTATTATTTATTATATTCATTTCTTTCGGCTTAGTAACTTTAATTAGTGTGGCGAAAGGAGTATCCCGCATTTTCGTACGTTCAGATAAATCGCAAACCTCATATACCAATCACAATAAGTACAGAGCAGAAAAGAATTCGAAAACACGGAAAATATTCGGTTCAAACGAAGGACAGTATATCAACTATGAAGAAATAAAAGAATAAATGATTTTTATATCAACCCTAAAAATATTGAACAGGTAGTATATTTTTTATGCTACCTGTTTTGTTGTATCTATCAGACTATTTATCTTTGTCTGATTTTAATATAATGTAATATATGGTCAAATTTGGACTAATTGGATATCCTCTGAAACATTCGTATTCCGGGCGTTTTTTTTCTGAAAAATTTAAAAAAGAACATATAGATGCCGTTTATTTAAACTTTGAGATACCCGAAATAACGCAATTCCCTCAAATCCTCAAATCCAATCCTGAATTAAAGGGCTTAAATGTCACCATTCCGTATAAAGAGCAAGTAATATCATATTTGGATGATATATCAGATGACGCGAAAAAAATTGGAGCCGTCAATGTCATCAAAATCGAACGTACGGAACAAAATGTGAAATTGGTTGGTTATAATTCGGATGTAATTGGATTTCAGAATTCAATATCGCCGTTAATTAATACGTCAATACACCATAAAGCGTTAATATTGGGAACAGGCGGCGCGGCTAAAGCATCGAATAAAGGATTACGCAACTTAGGTTTGGAGACGAAGTATGTATCGCGTACCCCAAAAGAAGGAATGTTTACCTACCAAGATTTGGATGAAAAGCTGATGAGGGAGTACACGGTCATTGTTAATTGTACCCCTTTAGGAACATTTCCTGATATAGACGAAGCTCCGGAAATTCCTTATCAATATTTGACCGCTAAACACTTATTATATGATCTTGTATATAATCCCGCAGAGACTAAATACTTGAAATTAGGAAAGGAAAAAGGCGCGGCGGTCAAGAATGGCGAAGAAATGTTGCGACTACAAGCCCTTGCAGCGTGGGAAATATGGAATAGAAAATAAAAATTGGAAAAAATAATTATATATAACAATGGAAATAATAAACCTCTCAGAGCAAAATACAATTCTAAATAAGTTTGTAAGCGAATTACGTGACATTGAAATTCAGAAAGACAGTATGCGATTTCGTCGCAACGTATCGCGTATAGGCGAAATTATGGCATACGAAATAAGCAAAAAACTAAATTATGAATTGCTTGAAACTCAAACCCCATTAGGCAAATCATCAACATACGTACCGGCAGACCCGATAGTTATCGGAACAATATTAAGAGCAGGCTTAGGCTTTCATCACGGTTTTCTTGAATGTTTTGACAAAGCTGAAAACGCTTTTGTTTCCGCTTACCGTAAATACAGGGAAAATCAAGATAGTTTTCATGTACATATTGAATATATTGCTTCGCCTCGTATCGAAAATAAAGTATTGATTCTAACCGATCCGATGCTTGCTACCGGAGGAAGCATGGATTTATCATATCAGGCATTGTTAACTAAAGGTACGCCCAAGTATATTCATGTAGCTACTATTATAGCAAGTCAACAAGCCATTGATTATTGCGCTAAAAATTTCCCTCAAGATAAAACAACCATATGGGCGGCAGCTATTGATCCTGAATTAAATTCACATGCCTATATCGTGCCGGGATTAGGTGACGCCGGAGATTTAGCTTATGGCGAAAAAGAGTAATTTTGATAAGTAAAATTTAATCTGAATAGATAAAAACCAAATAAAAATTTTATTTGGTTTTTATTTTAAATATTTTTTTTCGAATACAACCAAGCGGTCTTATACTTAGGATTATCATTTCTGAATTTATTCAAATATTCTTCAGCGGCAGGTTTTTCGTCGAACGAAACAGAATAAAGTCTATATCTGTTTTTTTCTTTTAACAAAGCAATATCCGGAAAATCTGATTCTATTTTCTTTTTTAACGCTAAAGCATTATATTCATTCTTTTCACTTCCCAAAATAATATAATACGTACGCGGCGAAACTGTCTTTTTTTCAATTTCAGACATGCTATCATTATTAACCGTGTTAGCCGTTGAATCTTCTATTACCTTATTAAAAATAGTATCATTGTTTATTTGTTCCTCATTCGTTTCATTCGCCGTAAATATCAGATGAGTAAAACCGGCTTGTTGGTTTATGTTTCTACTCCCTTGATCTGACAAGTCAAGAGATGGCATGAAAAAGAAAAATATTAACGCGGCTGCTGATGCGAAACGTCCGATATGATATTTTTTCTTTATTTTTTGTTTTGATATTTCGCCCCTAATATTTTCCTCAATATCTACTACACGTTGTAAGAATACCGGTTGCAATCCCCAATTGGCAGGAAAGATATATTGCTTATTTACATTGAAATAAATCGAACCGTTTTCATTTAAAACGAATTCTCCTAAATTAAGGCATTCGATTTTGTAATCATGCTGTAATTTAGTTTTTATATTCAAAACAGCTTGTTTGATTTTCTTACAAGAAGCCTGATAAGAAATATTTTCATGTTGTTGTATAAATGAAGATAAAAGTCCGTCATTATGTTTTAAATCCTGATTGAATATTAGAGAATATTTAGGTTTAAGAATTTCTTTATCAGAATTTTCAGAACCCTCCTCATTTATAATAAAAGCTCCCAGATCAGGTATAATAACGCAGTTGTGTGAAATCAATAAAAACTCCGCATATTTAAAAATCCACTTTTCCATAGTACAAATATAATTTAATAAAAATAAATAATCGATAAAGATTCCAAGAAAATAATTCACTTAATCAAATAAATTAGAAGCTGAAATTTTACTATTAATTTTTCATATATTTACCCCTTGATGATTACAATAATTTTGTAATAAATAGAATAAAATGTCTGAACAATTGAACATACCAAGTAATTTGACGCGAGAAGAAAAATATAAAGCCCTTCTACCACAAATCAAAGCGTTAATAGGAGGAGAGAACGACATCATCGCCAACTATTCGAATATATCAGCGGCGTTGAAACAAACATTTAAATTTTTTTGGGCGGGTTTTTATATCGTCAAAAAAGATCAATTAGTATTGGGA
>CALYRA010000005.1 GCA_945292135.1 uncultured Dysgonomonas sp. | reverse complement strand
GCGCGCTTAACCACTAATATGGGACGAATCGGAGGATTCGAAAGAGACTGGAGCGAAGCATGTTGGCAAAAGATAGATAAATTATTGGAAGGACTTCCAGGAGCTTGGGATGAATTAGAAAAGCTCTTTGTTCGTAACCGTATATTTATGGATCGTACAATTGATGTTGGAGTTATTTCAGCCGAAAAAGCTATTAATTATGGATTTACAGGTCCTAACCTTCGCGCAACCGGTGTTGATTACGACGTCCGTATGATGAATCCATATAGTTCCTACGAAGACTTTGACTTTAATATTCCTGTTGGCAAATCAGGCGATACGTATGACCGTTGGTGCGTACGTGCCGGAGAGGTAAAAGAAAGTTTGAAAATTATTCGTCAAGCTGTAGATAAATTAAAAAGTATGAAGGGTGAACCATATCATGCAGATGTCCCTGATTATTATCTACCGCCAAAAGAAGACGTATATACAAAGATGTAAGCGCTTATCAATCACTTCAAAATAGTTATGGGCGAAGTTGATATTCCTGTTGGCGAAGTCTATCATTCTATAGAAGCAGCAAATGGCGAACTGGGAATGTATTTGGTTACAGATGGTTCACGCTCACCATATCGTCTACACTTCCGTCGTCCATGCTTTGTATTTTATCAAGCATTCCCTGAATTGATCAAAGGCAATTCTATTTCGGATGCTGTAACTACATTATCCAGTTTGAACGTAATTGCAGGAGAATTAGACGCTTAAAAAAATAGCCATGTCAGAATATACAGATTACTATGCCGTCAGATCATCAAATAAATTTGATGTACAAAAGAAACTAAATGAAGCGAAAATATATTCAATAGTAGATGCAGATGAAGACCAATATTGGTTTATGGATGAATTCAAAACTAATAAACCTTATGAATGGGTAATAATCCATTGTATTAACGATATACCCGGTAATTTTGAGGATATAGACCTCAAAAAATTATCCCGTAAATTTGAATCCTACTTACATTTTTTCGAAGATGAAGATAGAAAAAGATGGGAATTAACCATCTATTATAACGAATCATATACCGAACTATCATTCAATGATGATAAAGAATATTCATTTTCAGACGAAGAGAAAAAAACATTATCAAACTTCTTTGGTAAAGAGTTCGATCAACTAAAACCCTATCTGAAATATGGAAAGGGCGGCGAATTTCTGAATGCTTCAGGTGTACCTAATTTTGAAATGTACGATCAGAATCTTCTATATAAAGATAGCTTTGAGTTTGGAGATGGATATTGCTTACTCGCAGATGATTTGGAAGACTAAAGCATAAACAGCATTTGATATCAATTTGAAACAATGATTGAAGGTAGTAAAAAACGTAATGAGAGAATATAAACAAGAAATAAATATTACTCCTGAGCTACAGGCTCGTATTGACGAATTGATGAGTCGATACCCCGCGGATAAGAAAAAATCTGCGATGTTGCCTGTATTACATGCCTTGCAAGATGCTCATGAGGATTGGTTAAGCGTTGATTTGATGAATAAGGCTGCTGAAATACTGGATGTACAACCTATCGAAGTATATGAAGTGGTAACCTTTTATACAATGTTCAATCAACGTCCTAAAGGCAAATATATGCTTGAATTTTGTCGTACAAGCTGCTGCGCAATACGTAAAGGCGAAGATTTGTTGGAATACACATGTAAAAGATTAGGCGTAAAAGAAGGAGAAGTAACGCAAGATGGCATGTTTAGTGTTGTCGGAGTAGAATGTTTAGGCGCATGCGGTTTTGGACCGATGTTACAACTTGGAGATTATTACCATGAACATCTGACCGAAGAAAAAATAGATACTTTGCTCGAAGATTGCAAACAAGGAAAAGTAAAACTTCATTGATTCTGTACGATGGCTAAAAAAATATTATTTGAAAAATTAGATATTCCCGGCATACAAGAGTATGAAGTTTACCGCAAAAGTGGTGGATATAACTCTGTCGAAAAAGCTTTGAAAACGATGACACCCGACGAGATTGTCGAAGAAATAAAAACTTCGGGAGTTCGCGGCCGAGGAGGAGCAGGATTTCCGGTAGGCTTAAAATGGAGTTTTATAGATAAGAAATCAGGTAAACCCCGCCATTTAGTTGTAAATGCGGATGAATCCGAACCCGGTACATTTAAAGACCGTTTTTTGATGCATCACATTCCACATCTGCTTATTGAGGGAGCAATTGTCGCAAGTTACGCATTGGAAGCAAACCTATCGTATATCTACATTCGAGGAGAATTTATGTGGATTTATAAAATCCTCGAGAAAGCTATAAAAGAAGCTTATGCTAACGGATGGTTAGGTCAAAATATTTTAGGAACAGGATACAATTTAGATCTTCATGTTCATTGCGGAGGAGGAGCATATGTCTGCGGAGAAGAAACCGCATTAATAGAATCATTAGAAGGTAAAAGAGGTAATCCACGTATCAAACCCCCTTTTCCGGCAGTTAGTGGACTCTGGGGAGAACCTACCGTCGTTAATAATGTCGAATCTATTTCAACTGTTTCATGGATTATTAATAATGGCGGAGCGGAATACGCTAAAGTTGGTACCGAAAAATCGACAGGAACAAAATTGATAAGCGCATCAGGACACATAAAGAATCCCGGTGTTTATGAAATAGAATTGGGATTACCCGTAGAAGAATTTTTCTATTCCGATCAATATTTGGGAGGAATGATAGATGAACGACCTTTAAAAGCTATCATTCCCGGAGGCTCTTCTGTACAAATACTTCCTCCTCAATATATATTCAAAACAGCTGAAGGTATAGACCGTTTGATGAGTTATGAGTCATGGTCAGATGGCGGTAAAAATACCGGTTCTTCCTTAGGATCAGGGGGATTTATCGTTTACAACGACACTACTTGTATTGTGCGCAATACGTGGAATATATCACGTTTTTATCATCACGAGAGCTGTGGGCAATGTTCGCCATGTCGGGAAGGAACAGGTTGGATGGAAAAAATATTGCATCGAATCGAAAACGGAGAAGGGCGTGAGGAAGACCTCGATCTTTTATACAGTATTCAAAGCCAGATTGAAGGTAATACGATATGTCCACTTGGCGATGCAGCTTCATGGCCGGTAGCAGCCGCTTTACATCATTTCCGCGAAGAATTTGAATATCATGTGCGTTTTCCTGAAAAGATCAAGGATAGGAATCATTTTGTAAATGATCCGATGGAAAAAGTAAGACATTTATTAAGCTAAGGAAAAATGAAAATAACAATAGATGGACAAACAATAGAGGTAGAAGCAGGAACAACTGTATTGCAAGCAGCCCGAATGATTGGGGGAGATTCTGTTCCTCCTACCATGTGTTACTATTCAAAATTGAAAGATTGTGGAGGTAAATGTCGTTGTTGTTTAGTTGAAATATCAAAGGGTAGTGAAAGAGATCCTCGCCCGATGCCGAAATTACAACCGTCTTGTATAACCGCCGTTCAGGATGGAATGGAAGTGAAAAGTGCCAGTTCGCCACGCGCATTGGCTGCTCGTAAGGCGGTAACAGAATTTTTACTGATAAATCACCCTCTTGATTGCCCTGTATGTGACCAAGCCGGAGAATGCGATTTGCAAGATTTGACATATAAAACAAAGGATTTTAAGAGTCGTTTTATTGAAAATAAAGTAACAACACCTACCGAGGATATTGGACCATATATATCGCTTAATAAGAATCGTTGTATTATTTGTTATCGATGTGTACGTTTGGCTGACCAATTGACAAATAAAAGAGTTCATGGAGTATTAGGTCGGGGCGATCATGCGCAAATCTCTACTTATATCAAAAATTCGATTGATAATGAATTTTCCGGAAATATGATTGATGTATGCCCGGTGGGAGCATTGACGGATAAAACATTCAGATTTCAATCCCGTATTTGGTTTAATAAGAAATTTAATGCACACCGAGATTGCCCTAAATGTTCAGGGAAAGTGACATTATGGATGTTCGGAGATCATATACAACGTGTTAGCGCTCGTAAAGATCAATGGCATGAAGTAGAAGAATTCATTTGTAATGAATGTCGTTTCGATCATAAACAAGTTGAAGATTGGACAATCGAACAACCTCGTAAGTTTGATAAACGTTCAGTATTGAATGTCAATAATTATACTCATCCAACTCAAAAAGTACAGTTGAATATGGATAATTTGACCTTGGAAGGACGAGCATCAGACCGGGAAAAAATAAGTATGGCAATGATTACTTATGACTCGCGTGAGTT
This sequence comes from uncultured Dysgonomonas sp., assembly GCA_945292135.1. Taxonomy (GTDB): domain Bacteria; phylum Bacteroidota; class Bacteroidia; order Bacteroidales; family Dysgonomonadaceae; genus Dysgonomonas. The sequence goes on along the minus strand of CALYRA010000005.1, from coordinate 8,410 downwards.
GGCTGCGATAAAGAAAACAAAAGAAGAATAATCATACGCAATGGATATTACAATTTTATTAGAGAAGCTTATTCTTATTTTATTAGTGTTTACGATAACGCTCGTAGTTGCAATGTATGCGACATTGGCAGAACGTAAAGTTGCAGGATTTATACAAGACCGGTATGGACCAAACAGAGCAGGCCTTTGGGGTATCTTACAACCGGTTTGTGATGGAACAAAACTTTTTGCAAAGGAGGATTTTCGTCCCGATACACCCAATAAATGGCTGTTTATAGCCGGTCCGGGTATTTCGATGGTAGTCGCTCTTCTTGGAACTGCCGTTGTCCCATGGGCTAAAGAATTTGTGATATTAGGCGAAACATATATACCTCAGGTTGCAGACGTAAATATTGCGGTACTTTATGTTGTAGCGGTACTTTCGACCGGCATTTACGGAATAGTGCTCGGCGCTTGGGCTTCGAATAATAAATATTCTTTACAAGGAGCTGTTCGCGCCGGCGCTCAAATGATTTCTTACGAAATAGCTATGGGATTATCACTTATAGCATTGGTAATGATGACCGGTTCCATGAGCTTGGCTACCATTACCGAACAACAATCAGGATGGCATTGGAATGTGCTTTATCAGCCATTGACATTTATTATATTCCTGATATGCTCATTTGCCGAATGTAACCGTACGCCTTTCGACTTACCGGAATGTGAATCGGAGCTTGTGAACGGACATCATACGGAATTTTCTTCCATGAAGATGGGATTCTACATGTTCTCGGAATATGCAAGTATGTTCTTTTCTTCCGCATTTATTTCTGTCTTATTCTTTGGAGGTTACAACTATCCGGGTATGGGATGGGTAAGTGAAAATTGGGGAACGAATATCGCTAATATTTTGGCATTTGTCTCCATCTTTGCTAAGACTTTATTCTTTATGTTTTTTTATATATGGGTTAGATGGACAATACCCCGTTTTCGTTATGACCAACTGATGAAACTGGGATGGAAGATGTTATTTCCGTTAGCATTGGTTAATATTTTCTTGGTAGGTATTGGTATTTTAATTTTTAAATAAAACGGTTTAGTAAGATGTCGATGCAGAATATATCATTATCAGGTAAAAAGGTAGAAGCATCCAATAAAGAGATGACTTTTGTAGAACGCATCTATTTGATTGCCATATTTAAAGGATTATGGATTACGATAAAACACTTTTTTATGAAAAAGGTGACGATCCAATATCCTGAGCAACAGCGTGAATTTAGTCCTGTGTATCGCGGACAACACGTTTTGATGCGTGACGAACAAGGTCGTGAATGTTGTACAGCTTGCGGATTATGCGCATTGGCATGTCCAGCGGAAGCTATAACCATGAGGGCGGCAGAACGTAAACAAGGCGAAGAACATTTGTATCGTGAAGAAAAATTTGCGGAGATATATGAAATAAATATGTTACGTTGTATCTTTTGCGGGTTATGCGAAGAGGCTTGCCCCAAAGAAGCAATATTCCTGACGAAATCTCATTTATTGGTAAAACCTAAATTGAATAGGAAAGCCTTTATTTACGGAAAAGATAAATTGGTTATTTCTGTTGAAGACGCCAAAGCTGAGAAATATGGAATCTCTTTGTTAAAACAGATAAAAGAAAAAAAAAACGAGAATAAATGATTACTGTAATTTTTTATATTCTGGCGGCAATAACATTGGGTACGGCGGTAATGACCGTTTTGTCAAAGAACCCGGTTCATAGCGCAGTATACATGATTATCTGTTTCTTTTCATTGGCAGGGCATTTTTTGCTTATCAATTCTCAGTTCCTTGCTATTGTGCATATAATTGTATATGCAGGAGCTGTTATGGTCTTATTATTGTTTACGCTGATGTTGATGAACTTAAACGACCATCATGAAGAACGGAAAAAAATAGCAAGTCGAATAGCTGCAATATTAGCCGCATGTCTTACGGCATTTGTATTATTGGCGGTTCTTTTAAAGGCAAGTCCGGTAATAGAAACCTATAAATCGACAGGCGTTGATTACCAATCAGTAGCCGTGTTCGGTCAGGTGTTGTTGGGTGAATATCTCATTCCGTTCGAATTTGCGTCGATACTGCTTATAGCCGCTATGATCGGTTCGGTATTAGTTTCTAAAAGAGAGAAAAAAGCTTAATCTATGCAAAATATATTAGAACAAATAGGCATTGATAATTACATTTATCTTTCCGCACTCTTGTTTTGTGTTGGAATATTAGGTATACTTTTTCGTCGCAGTGCTATTGTGATGCTTATGTCAGTAGAACTGATGTTAGCAGCCGCCAATCTGCTGTTAGCTGCTTTTTCTGTATATCATCAGGATGCAAGCGGACAAGTATTCGTTATTTTTTCGATGGCTGTAGCCGCCGCCGAAGTCGCGGTAGGTTTGGCTATTTTGGTAGCAGTGTTCAGAAATATCGGTTTGATTGACATTGAAAAACTAAAAAAATTAAGAGGATAGAATGGAAACATGTTTAGTATTGATATTGCTTTTAAGTCCTTTTGCCGGATTCTTATTTAATGTAAGTCTCGGATCAAAATTGGGGCGAAAGCTACCCGGAATAATTGGAACGATGACAGTTTTAGTCAGTTTTCTTATTTCGGTATATTTTTTCGGATGTATATACGCTACAAAGGAATCCATATCTATCCATTTATTCAAGTGGTTCGCACTTGGTGAGTTTTCTATCAATCTTGATTTTACCCTCGATCAATTGTCTCTGCTTTGGATGCTTTTTGTGACAGGTATAGGTGCTTTGATACATGTTTACTCGATAGGTTATATGCACGATGATAAAAATATTGGAAGCTTTTTCGCTTATCTCAATCTGTTTATATTTTTCATGTCAGTATTGGTTTTGAGTGGAAACTTACTCGTTATGTTTATCGGATGGGAAGGTGTCGGACTATGTTCCTATTTATTGATTGGTTTTTGGTATAAAAATCAGAATTACAACGATGCGGCCAAGAAAGCTTTCATAATGAACCGTATTGGCGACTTAGGTTTTTTAATAGGAATCTTTATTCTCGCATATTTGTTTAAGACAATAGATTTTGCGTCATTGAAAGTACTTTCTAATACGATTATTTATTCTGATAATTTATATTTACTTGGTGTCGCAACCTTATGTTTATTTATAGGTGTTACCGGAAAAAGCGCTCAAATTCCATTATATACTTGGTTACCTGATGCGATGGCAGGTCCTACGCCAGTATCTGCGTTGATACATGCTGCGACAATGGTAACTGCCGGTATATTTATGATAACTCGTCTCAATTTCATATTCGACCTTACTCCGAATATTCTGTCGGTAATAGCTGTAATAGGCGCTGTCACATCTTTGTTTGCGGCTACTATCGGGCTTGTCCAGACTGATATAAAGAAAGTTCTTGCATACTCTACGGTTTCTCAGCTTGGTTTGATGTTTCTTGCAATAGGTTGTGGAGCATATCATGTAGCTGTATTTCATGTTATAACCCATTCTTTTTTTAAAGCATTTTTATTTTTGGGAGCAGGTTCAGTGATTCACGGGATAGGAGGGGAGCAGGATATGCGAAAAATGGGTGGCTTGAAAGGTAAAATGAAGATTACTTTTGCAACCTTCCTTATCGCTACCGTTTCGATTTCGGGTATTCCTCCATTGGCTGGATTTGTGTCGAAAGATGAAATAATGATGGTAGCTTTCCAACACAACACGCTTTTGTGGGTATTGGGTGCATTGGCTTCCTTAATGACTGCTGTATATATGTTTCGTGCTTTGTTTCTCACATTCTATAAGGATTTCAGAGGAACTAATGAGCAAAAACAACATCTCCATGAGTCACCTTCTTCTATGACTGTGCCGCTGATTATATTATCGATACTGGCGATAGTTGGCGGGGTGATCAGTTTACCATTCGGATTAAGTTGGTTGAATGATTATCTTGAACCTATATTACCGAACATAAATCATGAAGAGCATTTACCGATAGGTCAACAAGCTTTGATGATGGCAATATCAACAATCATAGCATTTATCGGTTTGGGTATAGCTTTTTATAAATATATATCGAAATCACAAATTCCAAGTGAAGATGGTAAAAAGGCTGGTTTTGTAAAAGTAGTATATAATAAATATTACATTGATGAGTTTTACAATATTCTGTTTGTAAAACCGATATATGCGTTGAGTAATTTCTTCAATAGCGTAATAGAACATATCGTATCAAGCTTTGTTATTTCATTCGCTAAAATCACAGATGCTATTTCTTATCCTTTAAGAGGATTACAGAATGGTAGTTTAGGGTTGTACCTTTTCTTTTTTGTGATAGGATTTTGTTGTATTGCTATAGGTTTATTTCTTGTTTAATTATTTTATAAAGACATGAATATTGCTATTATATTAGTCATTTTGTTAGTCGGAGTTGTAGTTACCTATTGCTCAGGAAATAGATTTGCGTCTAAAGTTGCTATGTTATTCAGTATAGCGGCATTCGTATTTTCTGTTGCATTATTATTGCAATACCTTGCGGGGGGTAATATTAGTTTTTCAACTTCTTGGATAAATAAACCTTCAATCTCTTTTTCATTAAATGCAGATGGACTGGGTATGGTAATGTTGATGATGACAACAATTGCATTACCTCTCATATTATTGTCTTCAGTCTCTGAAAAGCTTAAAAATGAAAAGACTTTTTATAGTTTGGCATTGCTTACGGCTTTTGCTATTGTCGGGGTTTTCTTGAGTAGTAATGCGTTATTATATTATGTTTTTTGGGAAATGTCTCTCGTTCCTATATATTTTATAATTATATATTGGGGGCATGGTAGTGTTGAAAAGCGAAAGAATGCTACTTTGATATTCTTCATATATACGTTTGCCGGTTCTATGTTTATGCTTGCCGCACTGATATATTTATATACCAAAGTCGGAAGCTTTGAATTGTTTGATTTGTATAATGCAAATTTAAGTCCGAAAGAACAATTGTGGATATTTCTGGCATTCTTCTTAGCGTATGCTATTAAGATTCCAATTTTCCCTTTCCATACATGGCAGGCTGATGTTTATGAAAAAGCGCCAACTGTCGGAACTATGCTTCTTGCCGGATTAATGTCTAAAATGGGGCTTTATAGCGTGATTCGTTGGCAATTACCGATTGTACCGGATGCTGTCAAGGAAATGCGGACTATTGTTTTGATCCTTTGTATTGTGGGAGTTATATATGGTTCGGTAGTAGCTTTGAAACAAACTAATCTGAAACGGTTATTTGCTTATGCTTCCTTAGCCCACGTTAGTCTTATTGCTGCCGGGATATATACTTTAAATTTTGATGGGTTAGAAGGGGCGGTATTCCTTATAATAGCGCATTGTTTTGGTATAGTAGGTTTGTTCTTTGCCGCTGAAATTATAAATCGTAGATGTAATACCCTTGTTATAAAAGAATTGGGAGGCATACGAAGCATGGCTTCACGTTTCAATATGGGCTTTTTCCTCATGATCTTAGCATCTATTGCTATACCGTTAAGCTTCAATTTTCTTGGTGAGTTTACAATAATGTATGGTTTATATCAGGTAAATATATGGTATACAATTTTTATAGGTACATCTATGTTTTTGGGCGCATTCTTTATGTTGCGTATGTACCAACAAATTATGTTGGGTGAGCCAAAGAAATATACAGCGTTTATAGATTTAACTTGCAGTGAAAGCATTGTTTTTGCAATCGTTGCGGCAATTATATTATTCTTTGGAGTATATGCGACTCCAATTGTGGATATGGTAGAGTCCAGTCTGCGACAAATAGTAGATTATATAAATTAGATAATATTTTAGATAATAGATAATGAGTACATTGATAGCTATCTCGGGATTGGGTATAATCTGCCTTATAATAGAGATTTTGAATCTTCGAAAAATACTTGTACCTATAGCGGTTATACTGTTGTTGGGTATATTGGGTCTGACTATTGCCGAATCTCATTTAGGTGAATCTTTTTGGAAATTTGAAAATTATGGAATGATTGTTAACACGCCTTATACGCAGGGGTTTTCAAGTTTATTTATCATTCTGGCAATTTTTATTATCATCATGAGCCCTAAGTTTTATGAAAATAATATAGCAAAAATAGCTGATTATATTTCACTCAAAATATTTCTGTTGGCCGGAGCAGTTGCTATGGTTTCATTTGGAAATTTAGCGATGTTTTTTATTGGTCTTGAAGTTTTATCTATTGTCGTTTATGTTTTATCTTCGAGCAATATAAAAGACGCGAGAAGCAACGAAGCTGGCTTAAAATATTTTATTATGGGAGCTTTTGCTTCAAGCTTTGTTTTGTTTGGCATAGCTTTGATTTATGGCGCGATTGGCTCATTCAACATAGACAATATTTATACGGCTTCATTAACCGGGACATTACCTATTTGGTTCAATATCGGATTTATGATGGTTGTCGTGGGATTGTTATTTAAAGCATCTACATTTCCATTCCATTTTTGGGCGCCGGATGTCTACGAAGGTTCACCAACTTTGACGACGGCAATGATGAGTACGTTAGTCAAAGTAGCCGCTATAGGTACTCTGTTCAAAATGGTATCTATAATGCCGGGAGGAATGACTTCTACATTTCAAACGGTTATTATAATATTGTCAATTCTTACAATGACTGTTGCAAATATCACAGGTCTTCGTCAAAGAAATATCAAACGTATGATGGCGTATTCGGGTATTTCTCACGCAGGTTTTATGATGATGACGCTTTTGTCTCTAAATAGTGCGTCAAATGCTGTATTATATTATGCTGCCGCTTATTCGTTTGCAGGTATTGCCGCTTTTGCTGTAATATTAATTGTATGTCAGGGGAAAGGTAATGAAGATATTTCAAATTTTCATGGATTATTCCGACGTCAACCTATGTTAGCTACAATATTATCGTTAGCAATGTTGTCAATGGGAGGAATTCCCGTGCTGGCAGGTTTTTTTGCGAAACTTTTTGTCTTCGAACAGATGTTACAAGCCAACCATATCTTATTAGTCATATTTGGAGTAATAAATTCTATTATTGCTGTATATTATTATATTGGCGTCATTAATTCTATGCTTGAAAAAAATGATGGGGATACAGTTTTCAGAGTTCCGATATCATATCGGTTAGTAGCATTATGCGCTATCGTATTTAATCTCATATTGGGGATTTTTCCCTCTATAATTATGAATTTATCTTTATAAATGAAGGTCATAGGGTAGAATAAATAATTTAGTTAGATCAAAATGCCTATATCTGTGGTTTATTTAATCACGATATAGGTATTTTTCTTTATGGGTATTGTTAAAATATATATATATTTGGAAAACGAAAATGAGAATTAAGATTCATGGAAAATATTCTACATTATGTATGGAAGTATCGTCTGTTTCAAGGTAATTTAGAAACAACAGACGGAATTCCTGTCGAAGTCATTGATGTTGGTTTGCCCAATACCAATGCAGGACCGGATTTTTTCAACGTAAAGCTAAAATTAAACGGAGATTTATGGGCAGGAAACGTAGAAATTCATCATTCTTCCGATGATTGGGAGAAGCATAATCATCATGCTGATGCTAATTACAATTCGGTAATTCTTCATATTGTAGAAAAAATAAATAAAGACGTTTATACCAAAGAAGGAAAAAAGGTTCCTCAATGTATAATAAAATATCCGCAACATATAAAAGACAATTATGAATATCTGATTTATGCTAAAACAGATATTCCTTGCAGTAATTTTATAAGTTCTATTCCATCTATTCATGTTACTTCATGGATAAACAATTTGTTAGTTGAACGTTTGCAACGAAAGACCAAACATATAGAAATTTTACTTGAACGTTTCAACAATTCATGGGAAGATGTACTTTATGTATTACTGTCTCGTAATTTTGGTTTCGGATTGAATTCAGATTCGTTTGAAAGGTTGGCTCTTAGTCTTCCTTATCGTTATATTCAAAAACAAGGTGATAATATTAGCCATATAGAAGCATTATTGTTCGGACAAGCCGGCATGCTGAAAGACAATGCTAATGCAGATGATTATTTCCGCTATTTACAACAAGAATACAAATTTTTACAATCCAAATATACTTTAATTCCCTTAGACGCGTTTGTATTTAAAACGTTAAGAAGTCGTCCCACAGCTTTTCCTCAAATCAGGATAGCTCAGTTAGCGGCATTGCTTTATCATGTAAAGAGTTTGTTTGCAAAAATAATCAGTTGTGAAGATATAGGGAAACTAAGGTTGATGTTACATGTCAATGCGTCGAAGTATTGGCAAACTCATTATTCATTTGGAGTACTCTCTGATAAAAAATCAAAATATTTGGGAGATGCCTCGCTTAATATCATTTTGATTAATACCATAGTACCAA
>CALYRA010000004.1 GCA_945292135.1 uncultured Dysgonomonas sp. | reverse complement strand
CTGAACATAATTACTTATTAATTACGAATATAGGTCACGCGCACCTCGAAGTTTTTGGATATTATGAAAATATTATAAGAACTAAATGCGAATTATATGATTATATCCGTACCCGAAAAGAAGGAAAACTGTTTGTTGATTATGACAATCCGATATTAAGGAAATTATCAGAAAATATTACCTCTATTTATTACGGATTGGAAAATGACGACGAGCAATTTGTAACAGGGAAAGTAATTTCAGCAAATCCATATCTTACATTCCAATGGAAGATGGCAAAAAATTACCATACCGTTGAAACTAAACTTATTGGGGACTACAACCTTTCAAATGCTTTGGCAGCGATTACAATAGGTAAATATTTCGGAATAAATGGCGATTTGATTTCAAAAGCTATATCCGAATACAAGCCCAATAATAACAGGTCTCAATTAAAAGAAACCAATAAAAACATTTTGATTGTCGACTCTTATAATGCTAACCCAACCAGCATGTTAGCCGCATTACAAAACTTTGAACACATGAACGTCAAAAACAAAGTTCTTATACTCGGAGAGATGAAAGAATTAGGTTCTGACAGCAGTTTGGAGCATCAACGAATCATTGATTATATTCAACATCATGAATTTAGCAAAGTATTTCTTGTCGGCGAAAATTTTAAACATATCATACCAACATGCAAAAACTTTTTCACAAATTTTGCAAATGTGAATGAACTGTTAGAATATCTACAAAAAAATCCGATTGAAGGCAATTACGTTTTATTAAAAGGTTCAAGAGGAGTGCAATTAGAAAAAGCTATTGAATTTTTATAACCTATTTATTTATTTCTCGTAATTTAATTTTAGTTAATGCCTGTTTGGTATTTAACGGAAAGTCCGCATCCATCATCCATGCATAAAAACTAGGCTCTTTCTTGAGTATTTCAACCACCGGTTTCCCTTTGTGTTTGCCGAAATTAAATATTTCAACGCCATTCTCGTCTCTAATAATTCGCCCAGCCAAATCAACATTATTGTTAAAAAAGGAAAACTCCGAAGCTAACTTCTCCATATCATTTTCCAAATCCCCATATTTGTCGAGTTGAGCTTTTAAGACCTCATAGGTAGCCATTGTATCGGCTTCGGCGGAATGGGCATTGTCTAAGTTCTTATCACAATAAAACTTATAAGCCGCTTCTAAGGTACGTTGTTCTTTTTTATGGAAGATGATCTGAACATCAATCATTTTTCGTCTGCTAAAATCAATATCTACCCCCGCGCGTAAAAATTCTTCTGCTAAAAGTGGAATATCAAACCTACTGGAATTAAATCCTGCTAAGTCACAGCCTTCCATCTGATCTGCTAATGATTTAGCGATTTGTTTGAATGTTGGACAATCTTTTACATCCGCATCAAATATACCATGTACAGCCGAAGCAGTCGAAGGTATTGGCATTTCGGGATTCAGCCGTTTCGTTTTGCTTTCTTGCTTTCCGTTCGGATATATTTTTAAATATGATATTTCAACAATACGATCATGCACTGTATCGGTTCCGGTAGTTTCTAAATCAAAAAAGATTAAAGGGTTTCTTAGGTTTAATTCCATATTTCTAAACTATTTTTTCAGGACAAAGTTAAGGTTTACTTTGGATTTTCTCTTATAATCTTATATTTCTATAATAATAAAACCCCACAATATATGCGGGGTTCTTCAATTGCTTCATCTAATTATCAATCATTTAACATCATTGGCATAAGCAACATCAACAGATCTTCATTTTCTTCATTTTCTTGTGGAATGATTAATCCGGCACGGGAAGGATCAGATAATTCAAGTGAAATCTCTGCTGAAGGTATATTATTCAAAATTTCTATCAAGAAACTTGATTTAAATCCAATATTCATTGAAGTACCGGCATATTGACATGGAATTGTTTCTTCAGCTGCTGTTGAAAAATCAATATCTTGTGCCGATACGATAATATTATTGTTTGAGAGTTGAAGTTTGATAAGATTACTTGCTTGATTGGAGAAGACAGATACGCGTTTAAGCGCATTTAAAAATGTCTGGCGTTCAAGAACAACCTTATTTTCATTGTTTTGAGGAATAACGGAATTGTAGTTTGGATAACGACCTTCAATAAAACGGCAAGTCATTGTATATCCTGACATCTTTATATAAGCATTATTTTCATCAAACTTTATTTCTACTGCTTCGGACTCCTTAGGCAGAATAGCACGAAGTAAATTTGCAGGTTTTTTGGGAAGGATAAACGATGCCCTTTCACTACCTTTCGCCGCTAAAGTTTTGCAACGAACTAATTTATGTCCATCTGACGCTACAAATGTTAAATCGTCTGGTGTAATATCAAAGTACACGCCATTCATAACTGGTCGAAGTTCATCATCCGCGCTGGCAAATAAGCTTCGGTTAATTCCTGAAAAAAGTATTTGCGGATCAATAGTAAAATTAATAGCAGAATCTTTCAATTCTTTAGGTTGCGGATATTCTTCTCCATTCTGTCCGACAAAATTATATTTACCATTGTGGAAATAAATAAATGTTTCCAAATTTTCATCATTTATCTCAAAAGTCAAAGGTTGGTCAGGAAGCTCTTTGAGCGGATCCAATAAATTTTTGGCATTAACTGCAAATTTTCCATCGCCGTCAGAATCTTGAACTTCAATCGAAGTAACTAATCGGGTCTCTGCATCTGAAGCCGTAAGCGACAAAGTGTTACCTTTCAATTCAAGTAAGAAACAGTCCAGAATAGGTAATGTATTTTTCGAATTTATTACTTTGCTTATAGCTTGTAAATGGCTAAGCAATGCTGTGCTAGATACCACAAACTTCATATTCTATCTTATGTTTTGGTTTTTAAACTTTTGATTTATTTAATAAAGCAAATATACAGAAAAATATTATAACATAACAAATATATAATCATGTACAGTATTCAAATTGTTGATAAGTGAAATATTTCATCGTCCAGTTTCTTTATCAGAACTTTAAAATACAATTAAACAACGTTTTTTTACCAAGATTAAAAGACCTTTTATATCTTTGATTTTTCTAAATTTGTGTTTAAAATTGCAACTGACAAATAAGTATGAATAACACTGAGAAATATAAATTACTACTCGAAAACGAAATTAGTATGGAATCGAACATGGCAATTATTCCTCGTGAAAAAGGTTTTGCTTTATCCGTTTCCAATATAAAAGTTGCTCTTTCAAAAAGTAAAGATTTTAAATTGTTATCATTTGAAGAAGTTAATAATAAAAATGATAATGTATCAATAAACGAAATTGACAGCAAAGCTGTGGTTGAATATTTGAATGAAAAATTCGAAATTGAAATTTATTCATTAAAAGCTACTGACTTACATTTGCAAAAATATGGTTTTGCCAACAATATTGATGAAGAATCTCTAAGAATTGCTTTAGAACAAGAAAACTGTATCGCAGTATCTATGTACTTTGGGGAAGATAATATTTCATCATTCCATTTACAACTGAAATTATTATATACAATTGTCCCTAATGCCTGTTTAGTCATCGATTTCATGTCCTATCGCCTATTATCGCCATATTGGCTAAAGATGACTGCGGAATCGCCAATACCACCATCTCCGGACTACTTATATACTTTGCATTGCGTTTATGACGATAGTAAAGGTGAAGATTCTAAATGTTGGTTTCATACACATGGATTACAACGTTGTGGTTCTGTTGAATTGGAAATGTTGAATATTTCCATGAAAGGATATGAACAAATGAATGTTTTGATCAATATGACCATAAAAAAATTTCTATCCGATCCAGCAAAAGAACGTGAGCGTTTTATGATAGGATATGATGGAATGGGAATCAATTTATGTTGGTTAAGATGGGAAGAAGTCTTAAAAGATTTCCCTAAAGATCTTTTGGGAGGATTGGAAGACCGCGAGGGCGAAGATAATGTACATAGTGATCCGGCAGGCGTTTTATTTGCTGTAGAAGACGGAAATATGATTTCACCCGAAATATATACTCCGACTTTGTCCGTAAATCCAATATATTATATTACAAATCAAGAAACCAATAGGATGAGTGCATTGGCTAAAGAACGCTTCAATCTTTTCAAGGACACATTCTATGACAAGCAAAATATCCAGCAAAAACAGAATTTTATAAAAAAAATATTTAATAAGAAAAAGAAACAGGAAGCTGATTGGGAGTTTTTGGTAAAACTCGGGTTAGCTATAGATACAAGCAATAATGATGAAACAGGTGATGAAAAAGAACATCTTTGGTTTGAGGTCTTATCTATTAATGGCAATGAAATAAAAGGTAAATTATTAAATCAACCGTATTGGATTGCTAAATTGAATGAAGGAGACGTAAGAACATATCCTTTCGAATTGTTAACCGATTGGATTATTTATGCTCCTGAAATGACATATACGCCTGATACGATTTACCAATTAACAATAAAAGTAAAAGAAGAAAATCAGTAATTTTCTTCTTTTATTTCTTCATAGTCAACATATTTACCTTCTTCTTTAGAAAATTTTTTCCCTGTATTATTAGTTGACTGCGATTCATAATTTTTGTGATAATATTTATTATTTTGCCTTTTCGTATTTCTATCATTATACTCCCCCATTTTGAATATTTTTGCAGAACCCTTTATAAGGGAAAGGCAAAACTTCAATGCGAAAATTATAACAATTAAAAATACTAATATCAATACAATGAACTTAGACATACCTCATTAACAGTATTTTTATAATAACACAAAGATATATGTTTTTGTTTTAAACCATTTAATAAAGGGTATTATTAATGATCTTTACATATAAATCAAGGCAACAGGGGGTATTAAAGGATAAAAATAAACCGGTGTCGTGATTACCCATCAGAACACCGGAAACTATCATCAAAGTTATGTAACTATCAATTTTTAAATCAACTGATTACTCTCCAAAGGTCTTAATAATATATCAAAAGTACAATCGCAATAAATAGTGATTTTCGTATAAGATATTCATTATTTATTGCGATTCCTTATTTATCTTTAGAAAGTATAAGCTATCGATCCAGCAAAATTGCGCGGATCAATTTGATTAATATAACCACCACGGTAATATGAATTATACCCGATCTTATCAAAAATATTATTGAAGAATACCCGTGCAGTAAATCTCTGGTATGAATACGCCAATTGAGCATTGAATGTAATATAGCTTGGCATGTCAAACGGTTTTAAATTTGGAGTCGTGTTATGCTGAAAAACCTTAATTGTATAATCATTAACAGGACGTTTGCCAACATAATAAGCGCCTACACCTGCAGAAAGACCTTTTAATGCTCCTTTATTCACATAATAATAAACCCAACCATTAGCTGTGTGCTTCGCTGTATTGATTGGAGAAGATCCCTCTTTGTAAGCCGGACTATTTTTGAAACGAGGATTGGTATAAGAATAACCTGCCATTAGCTGTAAATTTTCTAATATACGTCCCGAAAGCTCAACCTCTATTCCATCACGACGCAAATCTCCTGCATTTCCATAATGTAAAATATTCTTTCCCGTGCCATCATATACGGCATAGGAAGTATTAGAATTCAGAATATTAAAATATGTAAAGTTGAAACGTAAACGATTATCCAACCAATCTGATTTGATACCTACTTCCCATTGCTTAGAACGTGAAGCGCCTAACGTTTTTCCATTTTCATTTAATTGAGCAGCAGTTCTTAGACTTGTAGTCGTTGTATATGAACCAAACATATTGATGTTTTTAACAGGTGATAACATTATTCCAAACATTGGATCCCATGCATCCCCAGTCACTTTACCTGTTATTTTTTTGCTGCTTTCACTTACTTGATAACTGTAACGAACGCCTAAAATAGCTTTCAGATATTTATTGACTGTTAAAACTTCCTGAGCCATCCAGCCATAACTATGCTTAGTGCTGGATTCCTCACCACCCGGATCTATACCAAAAGAAAAATTTCTTTTATTATCTGGTATTGTATTATTGATTGGTTTTGTTACATCAATAATATCTATAATCGGAGAGTTTATTGTTGAATCTTTACCTGAAGCAGTTTTCACTTTTTCTTTGAATGTATATGAAATGGCATGAAGATCTGTCTCCTTATAATCGAATCCAATCTGAAATGTATGTTTTAAACGTCCTGTCATTATATCACGCCCAACCAAATCTAATTGAATAGTAGAGTTTTTGTCATCTCGGAATGAACGCGCAAGGGTTCTATTTCTTTCGGGCAAATGTTGCTTTTTTTTGTCAGCTCTAATATTTGCGCCTGTTTCATCTGTCTTATATTGAGATGCGAAATATGCTGCTCTCAAGCTGATTTTATCCGCTAACTGTCTTTCTATTCGCGCAGCATAAGAAGTAACTTTAGTATTTGCGTTATCTGATGAAAATCCTAAGAATCTATCATGAGGCATTTTATATAGGTTGCAAACACTATCGCCTTGTAAGTTGACAGTTCCACGATCAGGAGTCTTATTTTCATTAAGGTAATCCATTTCTAATGTGATGGTCGTTTTATCATTCGGTTTCCACACCAAAGATGGATTGATATAAGTACGATCGCTTTTAGTTATCTTTTTAAAGCCATCCGAACGTTCAAATGCTCCGTTAAGACGCATTGCGACTGTTCTGTTTTTATCCAATACTTGCTGTATATCAAATGTCGGTCTGAATTGCCCCCAGCTACCTGTACGAATGGCAACTTCGTTACGATTTATAAATTTAGGTGTTTTAGTAACAACATTAATAACTCCACCCGGGCTACCCAGTCCATCTCCAATTCCTTGAGTTACAGCCGCCGATCCTTTTATTACCTGAATACTTTCTACACCTTGCATGTCTGAGACTATAGAGCCTGTACGAAAATCAGAATCCTGAGTTACACCGTTTTTCAAAACCGGCACGCCACGATAACCACGTATCGACATACTTTCACTTATTCCTCCATATGAACCAAAAAGCGTTACCCCGGGAACATTACGAATAGCATCCGTAACAGTCAATGCACCCTGTTCTGATATTACTTTATCCGATATAACGGATATACTTTGTATCTGTTCACTTGGACGTAATGGCATACGTGTTATCGCATCCAGCTTTTCAGGTTGTCGATAACGTTCTCCAAAAACCTCAACTTCACTAAGATTATTATTTGATATCATTGAAAAGGTCAGCTTAGCTTCATAAGTATTGGTTAAATCTACCTTTTTTATGTTATCTAAATATCCTACATAAGTGACTTTCACATCAAAAACTTTACGTTCCAAGTCTTGAAAGCTAAAACGTCCGTCTTCATCAGTCTGAATTCCACGCTGAGTTCCGTCTAATACGACTAATGCACCAATCAAAGGCTCTCCTTTTTCATCTAAAACTCTACCTTTTATTGAAGATTGAGCTATAACGAAGTATATATTAATAAATATAAATATAGCCAATAAAGAAAATTTCTTTAGCATACTAAAAAGTGTTTTTATTATTTAATAATGTTATAGTTTTAAAGCGCAAAGGTCATTATCCCAGAACTCGGATACAATCACTATTTATTGTTATTTTAAGAGGCAAAAATCACAACAAATAGTGATGCCATAAATTCTATTTTTTACAAAATTGGACAAAAAGCTTCAATTCTTTTTAATGTTGAATAAACTATTCTCACATATTTCCTGTAATTTTACAAGTCAAACCGTATATTTTTAAATTATGAAACGTTTCAATGTGCCCTTTATATTATTAGGCATTATTATTCTTATTTCTTCTTGTTCTTCAAATAAAAAAAATGAAGAAAGCATTACTTTCGGAGTTATGTCCTCAATGGATTATTTACCTTTAGCTGTGGCTGAACGTGAAGGATATTTTACAAAACATGGTATTACAGTTAAAATCCAGAAGTTTTTATCGGCAAATGAGCGGACGCCGCAATACAAAGCGGCGTAGTGGATGGAACTGTAACTGATTATACAAGCGCAGCACTTGTAAACGCTGCCGGATTTAAATTAAAATTAACATCAAAATGCCAAGCTCCATTCTATATAGTTGCGGGAAGTGAATCCGGGGTAAACAATTTATCAGAACTAAAAGGAAAAAAAATTGCCGTTTCTCAAAATACTGTCATAGACTTCTGTGTAGATATGGCTTTACAAAGCGTCGGATTGAATCAAAATGATGTTCAGAAAATAGAAGTAAACAAAATTCCCCTACGACTTGAAATGATGCGGAACAACAAAATTGATGCGACAGGCTTGCCAAATCCATTTGCCTTGATTGCAAAAAATGATAATTGTAAATTAATCGCTTCTATGGACAGCTTAGGATATACAGTTACAGGAATGGGGTTCACCGAAAAAGCAATTGAAAATAAATCTGAGAATATTAAGAAAATGTATGCTGCTTATAATGATGGAGCGGAATACCTTCGGACTCATTCCATAGAAGATATAAGGGATATTTTAACAAAAGATTTGGGATTTCCCCAGGCTCTTATCGAACAAGTGGAGATTCCTGCCTATACTGAAGCCAAACCTCTTACTATATCGGACAGTGATTTACAGGCTGTAATAAAATGGCTGGCGGATCGTAAGCTGATAGATAATTCATTCAATATAAATGAACTAATTGATAGCAATCTGACAAAATAAATTTAAGCATGCTTTCAATAGAACATCTATTCGTTAATTATGGACAGACAAAAGTTTTAGAAGATTTTTCATTGCGTATTTGTGAAGGGGAGATTTATTCATTAATAGGTCCTTCCGGATGTGGTAAATCAACCTTGTTAAAGGTTCTATGTGGCATACAGAAAGAATATAAAGGCAATATTTTTTATAAAGGCAGTACAATAAACCATAAACTACTGTATATTGGCTACGTCCCTCAACAATATGGACTATTAGATTGGATAAAAGTAAGGGATAATATTTTTTTGTCAAGCAAATTAGATAAATCGAAAGGGATAAATGAAAACGAGGCGAAAGATATTATACAATCGCTTGAAATTGAAGATTTATTAAATCGTTATCCGAGGCAATTAAGTGGAGGACAAAAACAACGCGTAGCATTAGCAAGGGCTTTTGTCGCACGTCCCCAGTTATTATTAATGGATGAACCATTTTCATCTTTAGATACTTTCACGTCAAAAGCCTCCCAAAAGCTTTTTCTTCGCTTATGGAAAAAATATAAAGTCACAACTTTATTTATTACTCACAATATTCATGAAGCAGTTTCGATAGGTAAACATATCATATTAATGAGTAAAACGCCGGGACAAATAATAGAACAGATAGAAAATCCCCTATTTGAAATCGAAAATGAAACTGAAGATCATTTAAGATTTGTAGCGGATATTGTACAAAAAGCAGGCTATTAATGAATAAGAAAAACAAACGCATATTAAATTATTTCGCTTATATTGCCATTGGTTTTATTCTTTTCAATATCGGTTGGTATATTTTATCTAAAAACCTTGATATTAAAGCTTTGCCGTCTCCAACCGAAGTTTATGGCGCATATTCTTTAGCTTTAGAAAATGATATTATAGGACATTCATTAGCCAGTATCAAACGTATAATCGTTAGTATAGGTATTTCCCTTATTATTGCGCTTATTCTCGGTCTTGTTATGGGTTATAGCAAAAGAGTAAATAAAATTTTAGGTCCGATGATCTACTTTTCCTATCCCATACCCAAACTTGCGTTACTACCCATCATCATGGTATTGTTTGACTTAGGCGAAACTTCCAAAATAATTGTCGTCGTGCTGATTGTCGTTTTCCAATTGATAATAACGATTCGTGATGCGGTAAAAAACATTCCTCAAGAAAATTATTATGTCCTCACTTCGTTTGGAGCGACAAGCATACAAAAAATGAAATATATTACCCTTCCCGCGATTTTACCCGAAATCTTATCATCTCTTCGCGTCGCATTAGGCATAGCTACATCGGCACTATTTTTTATAGAAACTTTCGGGACGGATAAAGGGTTAGGATATTATATTATGGATTCTCAGACAAAAGTAGATTATGCGCAAATGTACTTCGGAATATTAGTCTTATCCTTCATCGGATTTTTATTTTTTCTTCTGATAGATTTTATTGATAAGATACTTTGTTCTTGGAAGGATAATAAATAAGATACAATTATGCTTTGTTTATAATTAATATGACTATGAAAAAATATCTCATAAATAATTTTGACAGTTCAAAATTAATTAATGTATTTGATGAATTACCTTTATGGTCTGCTCCATTTGGATTGAAACTACTTGATTACATTTGTTATAAACCTGACATTTCGGTATTAGACATTGGTTTTGGAACAGGTTTTCCTTTGACCGAAATTGCTATGAGGCTCGGAGACAGTTGTATTATCTACGGCATTGATCCTTGGGAGAATGCTATTCAAAAGGCTAAAGAGAAAATTGATTATTATGGCATAAACAATATCCGTATTATCGAAGGCGTGGCGGAAAGTATACCTCTAAAAAATAACTCAATCGATTTGATAACAAGCAATAATGGTTTGAATAACGTTTCTGACATTGATAAATCCCTTGATGAATGTTTTAGAATCATGAAGAAAGGAGGACAATTTATTCAAACTTTAAATATGAATCAAAGCATGTTTGAGTTCTACAATATTTTAGAAACAGTCCTTGAAGAACTCAACCTAAGTAAAGAGATAGAACTTATGCGCATTCACATTGAAACTAAGCGACCATCTATTGAAAAATATTTAAATAAAATACGTAAAGCCGGGTTTATAATAAAAGATGTTGAACAAGATCAATTCAACTATCAATTTGTAAATGGAACCGCGCTATTGAATCACTATTTTATACGATTAGCATTTATAACTTCTTGGATTGAGTTTCTACCCCAATCTAAGCTGAATGATATTTTTGATAAAATAGAAAATCAACTAAACATTCAATCAGAACAAACAGGCAGTTTAAAGCTTAGTATTCCTTATGTATTAATTAATGCTATCAAAGTTTAATAAAAAACCGTTTATAATTCTATTTTGTTTAGTAATTATGCCATGTTAAACTATATATTTTTATGGTAAATAAAGAATAAAAGTACATATTGTTTTATATATTTGCTCTTTGATCTCCTATCATTTAGACATAGAGATTTTGAAGATTAACACTATGAACGAAAAAAAAAATAACTCTATATTAGAAAATATAAATTATCCGGCAGATTTGAAAGAATTGAGCATTGAACAGCTTGAAACTCTTTGTTCAGATCTGCGACATTTTATTATAGACGAATTAAGTAACAATCCCGGACACTTTGCTTCAAGTTTAGGCACTGTCGAACTTACTGTTGCATTACATTATATCTACAATACGCCATACGACAGAATAATATGGGATGTTGGTCATCAAGCATATAGTCACAAAATACTTACCGGAAGAAAAGACAACTTTCATACCAACCGCCAATTTGGGGGTATCGCAGGATTTCCGAATCCAAATGAAAGCGAATATGATTCTTTTATCGCAGGACATGCATCAAATTCCATTTCAGCAGCATTGGGTATGGCTGTAGCTTCTAAATTGAAAAAAGAAAACCGACATGTAGTCGCTGTTATTGGAGACGGCGCCATGACAGGAGGATTAGCGTTTGAAGCGCTAAACAATGCCAGCTCCCAACCTAACGACATGCTTATCATATTGAATGATAATGATATGGCTATTGACAGCAATGTCGGAGGACTGAGAGATTACCTTGTAAAAATGACTACTTCCGAAACTTACAATAAGGTACGAAATGATATTTTGGAAAAGTTTAAAGAAGAAAATTGGCTGACAGAAAAAGGTAAAAACTTTATCTTACGTTTCAATAACAGTCTTAAATCTCTTCTAACAAGACAACAAAACCTTTTTGAAGGATTTAATATACGATATTTCGGTCCTGTGGATGGTCATGACTTGAAAGGGCTTATCAGGATATTGCAAAATATTAAAGACTTTAAAGGTCCTAAAATGCTTCATATCCATACCGTTAAGGGAAAAGGATTCGAACCGGCGGAAAAAGCCGCTACAATATGGCATGCGCCGGGCAAATTTAATAAAGATACGGGCGAACGAATTTTATCAAGCTCGAAAGATCAGCCGCAACCTTATCAAAATGTTTTTGGACATACTTTAGTTGAACTTGCACAAAAAGATGAACGTATAGTCGGGATAACTCCCGCAATGCCTTCAGGATGCTCCATGTCATTTCTAATAAAAGAATTTCCGGACAGAGCGTTTGACGTAGGTATCGCCGAAGCTCATGCAGTAACGTTTTCGGCAGGATTAGCAAAAGAAGGGTTAATACCCTTCTGTAATATATATTCTACTTTCATGCAAAGAGCATACGATCAAGTAATACATGATGTAGCCTTACAAAAATTGCATATCATTATGTGTCTCGACAGAGCAGGGCTGGTAGGTGAAGACGGACCTACGCATCATGGCGCATTTGATTTGGCATATATGCGTTGCGTTCCAAATTTAGTAGTAGCGTCTCCTTACAATGAACATTATCTTCGTCATTTGATGTATACCGGCGTATACGGCAACGATGGACCTTTTGTAATCAGATATCCAAGAGGAAAAGGCGAATTGTTAAATTGGGAGATCGAAATGAAAGTTCTTGAAATTGGAAAAGGAAGAAAGCTCAAAAACGGTAAAGATCTGGCAGTACTTACTATTGGTCCGATAGGAAACGCCGCATCTAAAGCGATAGAAGCCGTTGAAGCTGAAGGATACTCAATCGCGCATTATGATATGATTTTCTTGAAACCGATTGATACAGATATTTTGAAAGAAGTCGCAGAAAATTTTTCAAATATAATGACTATCGAAAATGGAGTTGTAACGGGTGGTCTGGGAAGTGCGGTATTAGAATTTTTTTCGGATAACAAGTATTACAATCTTAATGTCAACCGTGTGGGATTACCTG
Organism: uncultured Dysgonomonas sp.; assembly: GCA_945292135.1. Taxonomy (GTDB): domain Bacteria; phylum Bacteroidota; class Bacteroidia; order Bacteroidales; family Dysgonomonadaceae; genus Dysgonomonas. The sequence goes on along the minus strand of CALYRA010000004.1, from coordinate 4,074 downwards.
ACGAATTTATCACACATGGAGATATAAACGTTCTCAATAAATTATATCGTATTGACGCCGAAGGTCTGGCGGAACAAATGATCGAAATGCTACAAAAAGCTGGGGTTAAAAAGAATATAGAACATCCAGAGAGCGCGTCTATATAAAAAATAATATCTAAAAATAGATAAATGAAAATTGTTATTGCCGGAGCCGGAGCGGTAGGTACCCATTTGGCAAAGCTATTATCTGCCGAAAATCAAGACATTGTATTGATGGATACCGACAGGGAAAGACTTAATTTCTCAGGAAGTAATATTGAAATGATAACGATGGTAGGTTCATCAACTTCACTATCTGATCTTACAGAAGTAGATATTAAAAATACGGATTTATTTATTGGCGTCACTCCTGATGAATCCGTGAATATTACATCATGCTTATTAGCATCCAATATGGGAGCTAAAAAGACCTTTGCGCGTATAGATAATTACGAATATCTATTACCAAAAAATATTGCGTTTTTCAAAAATCTTGGAGTCAACGCAATGGTATATCCTGAAATGTTAGCGGCTAAAGAGATCGTTTCAGCTATTCAACGACCTTGGATACAAATGTGGGTAGAATTGTGTAATGGAAACATTACATTGGTGGGAGTAAAGATAAACGAGGGCGCCCCACTTGCAAATAAGTTCCTCTTCGATTTAAGCCCTTCAGAAAAGAAATTCCACGTTGTAGCAATCAAACGAAATGGTATAACAATAATACCACGAGGAAATCATCAAATGCTGCCGGGTGATACGCTCTTTTTTACTACTACCAAAGATTTTATTAATGATATACCAACTTTGGTTGGCAAAAAGAATTATGATGTTAAGAATATCATGATTATGGGCGGTAGCCGTATCGCAATCCGAACATGTCAATATCTGCCAAGCGACGTAAATATAAAACTCCTTGAATCGGATAAAGAAAAAGCGCAAAAGTTAGTAGAAAAAGTACCTAAAAACGTAACGGTTTTTTATGATGATGGGCGGAACGCAGACTCATTAATACAAGAAGGCATATCTGATATGGATGCTTTCATCGCCGTGACCGGAAATTCGGAAGCTAACATTTTGGCATCTATGGCAGCAAAACGTTTTGGCGTTAAAAAAACTGTTGCGGAAGTAGAAAATATGGATTATATATCTATGGCTGAAAATCTTGACATAGATACTATTATCAACAAAAAATTAATTACGGTGAATAATATATACCGTTTTCTATTGAACGCAGATGTATCCAGTATAAAAACGCTTATGGTCGCGAATGCAGACGTTGCTGAAATTATAGCTCATCCTAATTCAAAAATCACACAAAAAGAAATAAAAAAAATTACGCTTCCCAAAAATGTGACACTTGGCGGACTCGTACGTAATGGAGAACCTCTCATGATAGATGGTAATACGATTGTAGAACCATACGATCAAGTAATTGTTTTATGTTTAGACGGAGCATTAAAGGAAGCTGAAAAACTCTTTCAATAAAAACTTAGAACTAAATATGGAATTACCAAAGTTCAAATACAATCCTAATGCATACAAACTTGATCTATTTAAAGAAATCGAAGGTGTATGCTCTATATGTGTTCAGCGCCGAAATATGAAATTATCTGACCCAAAAAAATAGTTTTGTCGGATATTTATTTAGATGCGTCAAGTGTGGAAAACATAGATTGCATGCGGATTTCGATTAAATATTTAATTAAATTGTAATCACAGAAAATATATGATATGAAATTTAATTATCGTTTCGTACTTAAAACAATCGGATTTATCTTAATAATAGAATCCTTGTTTATGATGGCTTCTACCACTATTTCATTCTATTCTCACGAAATTTGTGGCGATGCCATGCTTGCCAGTTCAGCGATAACATTTTTCTTCGGTATATTTTTGCGAATAATCGGTACTGACGATTACGAGCGCCCAATCGGCAAACGTGAAAGTTTTTTGACAGTTACTTTGACTTGGGTATTCCTTTCTGCTTTTGGAACTTTACCTTTTTACCTCAGTGGCGTTATACCCGATTTGAGTAATGCTTTTTTCGAAACGATGTCAGGATTTACGACGACCGGAGCTTCTATCCTGACTAATATAGATGAAGTTCCTCGAGGGTTGTTATTTTGGCGAAGTATTACTCAATGGATCGGAGGCATTGGTATTATTGTATTTGCCTTGGCGGTTTTACCTTTTGTCGGAGGCAATGCTTCCGTATTGTATGATGCGGAAACTACCGGAATCGTGCACGAGCGATTTCGTCCACGTATTACTCAAGTGGCTAAAAGACTTTGGATGATCTATGTTTTTGTTACATTAATACTTGTGATATTGCTTTGGATAGGTCCAATGAATCTTTTCGATTCAATTTGTCATGCCTTAACAACTGTGTCGACCGGAGGATATTCAACCAAACAAGCGAGTATTTCTTATTGGCATTCTACCTATCTGGAATACGTTCTTAGTATATTTATGTTTTTTGGAGGCGTCAATTTCTCTTTAATATTCTTTTTATTAAAAGGTATTCCTAAAAAAATAATTAAAGATGAAGAATTCAGATGGTATGGAATAATATGTATTGGCTTTACTCTCGTGATTACTGCCGGACTTTTAATTTCTGGTCAATATTCAAATGTTGAATCTTCTATTCGTACTTCACTATTTCAAGTAGTATCTATTATCACGACCACCGGTTTTTCTACTGCATCATATATGAATTGGGGAGCATTTTATATATTCCTTTTTTGTATATTAATGTTATTCTGCGCCTGTGCGGGTTCTACTTCGGGCGGTATAAAAATTATACGTATTATCGTGCTTTTCAAAAATGCGATCAATGAGTTTAAACGGCAAGTTCATCCCAATGCTGTATTACCTGTCCGTCTCAACGAGCAAGTTATACCAATAGATATAGTCACTAAAGTACTTGCTTTTATGTTTCTTTATCTGGCTATACTAATTATCAGCTTTATCGTTTTATCCGCAACTGGATTGAACTTCGAAGAATCTATTGGAGCCGCTATATCATGGCTGGGTAATGTGGGTTCAGGGCTTGGACGAATGGGTCATAGCGGACATTTTAATGATGTTCCGACAATATCAAAATGGTATTTGTGTTTTATTATGCTTACCGGACGTCTCGAATTATTTACAGTCCTCTCTTTATTCATGCCTACTTTTTGGAAAAAATAAAAATAATAAAGGCTGTCTCATTGTTTAATTGAAACAGCCTTTCGTACTAATTGCGAGATTTCGCAATTATTTATTTGCCAACATTTTATTTGATATTTCATAATTTGATACTGTTGTATTGATTACTTGTAACAGTTTACTATATTGATCTTTTGAAAGGATAATTTTTGAATTAGCCAAACTAAAGTTTACAGCTTTTTCAGCAGCTTCTTCCAAGCTCATACCCTTTTCGATCGCTTTTTTATATTCTTTATCAGCTCTTGTAAATATATATTTCAAATCCTTTTTTTGATCGTAACTAGCGTCTAAAAAACGGATTACACGATCGAATGTCTTTACGTCATTCATTTTTTCAATAACAATACCCTGGCTTGCAAATGAGTTAGCGATGAAAGCTAAAACAAAGAAGCTTAAAAATAATACTCTTTTCATAATCTAATAATTTTTAAGTTTTATATTTTACGTACCTTATAAAAAGACGCAAGGATACCATTAAGTTTAAATTTTCATGGTATCCTCGTTTTTTATAAATACACTACAAAGATAAAAATATGTTTTATAACATACAAATTATTTTGGATTTAATTTTTGTTTTTAAAATTAAAAATAACAAATCAACATAATTTATTCATTTTAAGCAAGATAAAATCTTCTTCAAAAATAATAAAGGTGATTTATTATTTTTAAGAAATTAAATATGATATTAAATTTTAACTGAATCTGCAAAAAGATACATAACCGGATATGGCTATTTATTCTTTCATGTTATTAGCAGTAAATACAAAAACTTATATTTTGTGCCGAAAAAAAAATCTTATTATTGACATCAATAATAAGATTTTTCAATTATCCAAAAATCTAC
>CALYRA010000003.1 GCA_945292135.1 uncultured Dysgonomonas sp. | reverse complement strand
CGTATGCGTACGATTCGGAAAGTTATTTAATATCTTTCTTTGGACGCGCTAATTATGCGTTTGATAATCGCTATTTAATGACATTTACTTTACGTAATGACGGTTCATCAAAATTTGCGCGTGGAAATCGTTGGGGATTATTTCCGTCATTGGCGCTGGCTTGGCGTATTAGTGAAGAATCATTCTTGAAAAATCAAGATGTATTATCCAATCTTAAACTTCGTTTAGGATATGGAATAACAGGTCAACAAAATATAATGGATAAGGATTATCCATATATGGCTAACTACTTTGTTAGCAAAGGTGGCGCTAATTATTTTTTCGGAGATGAAGAAATCGCGCTGCTACGTCCCGGTAAATATGATAAATCCCTCAAGTGGGAAAGAACAGCTACCTATAATGTCGGATTTGATTATGGTTTTCTCAAAAATCGTATATCAGGGGCAATAGATTTATATTACCGTAAAACTACCGATTTGCTCAATGAAGTTACCATACCGGCGGGTGCAAACTTTAGCAACAGATTGTTGACAAATGTAGGTGAATTGGAGAATAAAGGTATTGAGGTAACCATATCAGGTATTCCTATACAAACTAAGGATTTAACATGGACTGTAAATTATAACATAGCTTACAACAAAAATGAGATGAAAAAACTGAGTATCAACGATGATCCTAACTATGCGGGAATAGAACACGGAATTATTGATGGTGGTACAGGAACCCAAATTCTTATTCATCAAGTAGGTAAGCCTTATAATTCATTTTTTGTTTATCAACAAATATACGATTCGAACGGTAAACCTATCGAAGGGGCTTATGTTGATCAAAACCATGATGGCAAAATTGATGCGGCTGACCGGATTGCATTTAAAAAAGCTATGCCGGATGTGACAATGGGAATATCTTCATCCGTATCTTATAAAAATTGGGATTTCAGTTTCTCAGGACATGCAAGTATCAATAATTACGTATATAACAATACTCAGTCAAACCATGAAGCGCTTGGAAAATCCTATATATACGACCCTTCGGGATTTTTTAAAAATCGAGTTTCATCAGCGATCGGAACTAATTTCGAAATGCCTCAATATTTATCAAGCTACTATGTACAAAAAGCTTCTTTCTTTAAGTTAGACAATATTTCAGTAGGATATACTTTTGATAAACCTACGAAATGGATTGAATCTTTAAGAGTATACGGGTCTGTAAATAATGTGTTTACAATTACGCCGTACGATGGATTAGATCCGGAAGTAGGAGAAGAAGGAATCGATAAAAACATCTTCCCTTATGCGCGTACATTTTCTTTGGGCTTAGGTGTTAATTTCTAAACTTGCGATAAATCAAATCAACATGAAAAAGATAACATTATATACAATTTCGGTACTATTAATCTTTGGGTTAATGTTTACATCCTGCCTTGACGATTTGGATACAGTACCTCTTTCTAATAATGAAAAAGTTGGAGAAACAGTTTACGGGAAGGATTTACTGCCCTACAAACAAAGTTTGGCTAAGATATATGCCGGATTGGCTATAAGCGGAAACGCAGCCGGAGATGGTGACGCTGACGTAGAAGGCGTGGATGGTGGTAGCCAAGCCTCATTTCTACGAGGATTATGGAATTTGCAAGAACTTCCTTCCGATGAAGCTCATTGCAATTGGGGTGATGTAGGTATACCCGAATTAAATAATCAAACTTTTGGAACAAGTAACGTATTTATCAAGGGACTTTACTACCGTCTTATCTATCAAGTAAGTCTTGTAAATCAATTTTTGAGAGAAACAACTGACAATAAACTTGATTCTCGAGGCGTAGAGCCCGGCGTAAAAGCTGAAATACATTATTATCGTGAAGAAGCTCGTTTCAATAGAGCATTAGCATATTATTACTTATTGGATTTATTCCGTAACGTACCATTCACGACAGAAGAGTCTGTTGTTGGATCTTCTTCGCCGGAACAAATAAAGGCTAAAGATTTATTTGCTTATATCGAAAAAGAATTATTGGATTGCAAAGATAAAATGCTGGATTCGTTTGTAGGATATAACAACAAATATTATGGTCGCGCCAACAAAGCGGCAGCATGGTCTTTACTTTCTCGTCTTTATCTAAATGCGGAAATTTACACCGGAACACCAAGATATACAGAAAGTATAACATATAGTAAACTTGTAATGGAACAAGGATATCAATTGGAACCTATCTATGCAGATGTGTTTAAAGCGGATAATGATCATTCAAACGAAATGATATTTCCTATACGTTATGAAGGTTCAGCAACTCAGACTTGGGGAGGTATGACTTTCGTTATATGTAGCACAGTTCCATCAGCTTTACAAGTTGAAGCAAACGTAGTAGGTGCTTGGCAAGGAAACAGAGCTCGTTCATCATTGCTTACTACTTTCGAAAAGCAAACAAGTCATAATGAAGATAGCCGTAAAGATATGTTGAAAACAGATATGACAGCGAGTAATCAAATTATCGATCCTTCATCTTATGCCGATAATGGCATACCTGTCATTAAATTTGTGAATGTAAACAAAGATGGAACTAACCCTCCAAGTAATATCGTATATACGGATTTCCCATTATTTCGTCTCGGAGAAATTTATTTGAACTATGCGGAAGCCGTTTTGCGAGGTGGAACAGGTGGTGATAAATCTACTGCCGTCACTTTGGTGAATAACTTACGTGAACGCGCTTACAAAGATAAATCTAAAGCGACAGTTTCGGATATTACACTGGATTTCATATTGGACGAGCGTGGTCGTGAACTGTTTTTCGAAGCGCAACGCCGTACCGATTTGGTTCGTTTTGGTAAATTTACAGGGTCTTCTTACGTTTGGGAATGGAAAGGCGGAACAGCTGCCGGCACATCAACTCAAAGTTACTTGAATGTTTACCCTATTCCGGCCGACGATATAGGTTCAAACTTGAATCTTGATCAGAATGAAGGATATAAATAATTAAAAACAAAAAGAATGATTATGAAAAAGATTATATATAGTATTATATCGATATGTTTGTTTTCATTTATATCCTGCGATGATGAAGATAATTATCTGAAAATAAATGATAAAAATACAACAGCTTCAGAATTTACATTTAATTGCAAAGAAGGAATAGTAGCGCAAACAGGTAATTTGACAGACTCTATCGGCAAATGCAAATGGACGACGACATCATTCGGTTATGATAGCCCGATAACTTATGCGATAGAAATGAGTATAGATGAATCATTTTCTACAATTGCCAATGTAGGTAATTATTCTACAAGTGGTCAAATAGAAAAAGTTACAATCGAAACATTAAATACGCCGGCTCAAAAGTTTTTGGCGGAAAACGCGAAGCCTTCCGACATGCAACCCACAAAGTTTTATATACGCGTTAAAGCTACATTAGGAACAGTAGGATTAATGTCGCCCTTATATTCAAACGTTGTTTCAGTAACATTCACTCCGATACCGCTTCCTAAGGTAAAACCTTTACTTTATATTATTGGTAACTCTTTGATAGGTTGGGATAATAGTGTTGCCCAAATAGGTAATGAATTACAACTTTTCTTTGCTGAAGATAGTAAAATCAATAACCAAAAATATACTTATACAGGTATATTCAATCCCGGAGAAGGTTTGAAATTTCCAGTCAAAGCAGGAGATTGGGATACCGCATACGGCTATACAAGTAGTTTGGTGTCCAATGGTGGCGGAAATATGCCCGGACCTGCTGAACAAGGTATTTATACATTGGATGTAGACCTTACGGCACTAACTGCAACGCTTACACCTTATACAGGCGCAGTAAGGGATTATAAAACAATCGGAATTGTTGGCGATGCAGCCAAAGGATGGCCTGATGAAAGTAATATTACGGATATTGAAATGATAAGAACTGCCGGATATGTTTGGATTGCACGCAATGTAGAATTGAAGGTCGGTAACTTGAAGTTTCGCGCAGACAAAGAATGGGGCTCAAGTTGGGGCGCAGGAAAGACTCAACAATTCCCATTTGATGGCAATGGAGACGAAAATATTGTGATAGAAGAACCGGGCAAATATTTTATAGCTTTAAACAGCTTGACTGGTCACCATATCATTATTCTTGAAAGTGATCTTCCGGTTAAATAATAAACAAAAAAACTCACTTAGAAGGGAATAGAAATTGTAAATACTTACTACCTTCAAGATACATAAATCAAGCTAAAATGAAGAAATTTTTATTGACCTTAGGATTAATTGGTCTATCAGCGTTTGGTTTTATCAAAGCGCAGGAAATGAAGTCTCCGGATGGTAATCTGACAATGAAGTTCTATTTACAATCGGGAGGAAAACCAACATACACACTTACCTATAAAGGTAAAGAAGTAATCAAACCCAGTACGCTGGGACTTGAACTAAAGAAAGAAAAAGTTCAACGTACATTCTATGACTTTTCAATTGAAGGACAAACCGATGATAGCAAAGATGTGAAAACATCATTGTACGATAACTTTGAGATAGCAGAAACAAAGACAGCGACCTTTGATGAAACTTGGCAACCTGTATGGGGCGAAACCAAAGATATCCGTAATCACTATAATGAATTGGCTGTAACGCTTTACCAAAAAACGACAGATCGTCAAATGTTAATTCGTTTTCGTTTGTTCGATGATGGTTTAGGATTTCGTTATGAATTTCCGGAACAAAACAATTTAGCGTATTTCATAGTAAAACAGGAACTTTCTCAATTTGCTATGGCAGGCGATCATACAGCATATTGGATTCCGGGAGATTATGATACGCAGGAATATGATTATACAACATCCAAATTATCTGAAATCAGGGGTTTGATGCGACAAGCCATCACTCCAAACTGTTCGCAGTATGCCTTTTCTCCTACCGGAGTACAGACAGCATTGCAAATGAAATCGGCAGACGGACTATATATCAACTTACACGAAGCAGCTCTTGTAAACTATTCATGTATGCACCTCGAATTGGATGATAAGAATTTGATATTTGAATCCCGTTTGACGCCTAATGCTCAAGGAGATATGGCTTATATGCAAGCGCCGTGTACAACACCTTGGCGTACAGTGATTGTTAGCGATGACGCTCGTAAAATACTGGCTTCGGATATGACTCTGAATTTGAATGAACCATGTAAGATAAAAGATACATCATGGATCAAACCTGTAAAATATATGGGTGTTTGGTGGGAAATGATTACAGGTAAGGGCAGTTGGGCTTATACGGATGATCTGCATAGCGTACAATTAGGAATAACAGATTATACAAAAACGAAACCAAACGGAAAGCATTCGGCTAATACCGCTAAAGTAAAGATGTATATCGACTATGCTGCCAAACATGGCTTTGATGCGGTATTAGTTGAAGGTTGGAATCAAGGATGGGAAGATTGGTTTGATAATTCGAAAGACTATGTCTTCGATTTTGTGACACCATACCCCGATTTTGATGTACAGGAAATTCATAAATACGCTAAAAGCAAGGGGATCAAAATGATGATGCATCATGAGACATCAAGCTCGGTTCGTAACTACGAACGTCATTTAGACCAAGCGTTCAAATTTATGGTAGATAATGGTTACAACTCCGTAAAACAAGGATATGTAGGTAATATTATTCCTCATGGAGAACATCATTACGGACAATGGTTGGTAAATCACTATCAATATACATTCGAAAAGGCGGCAGATTACAAGATACTTGTTAATGCTCATGAAGCAGTACGCCCGACAGGAGTGTGTCGTACCTATCCAAATTTGATTGGCAACGAAGCGGCGCGCGGTACGGAATATCAGGCTTTCGGAGGTAACAAGCCTAATCACACAACAATATTACCATTTACTCGTCAAATAGGTGGTCCGATGGATTATACTCCGGGTATATTTGAAATGAATATTTCAAAATTGAATCCGGATAACCATTCACATGTTAATACAACATTGACGAATCAATTGGCGCTGTATGTGACTATGTATAGTCCATTACAAATGGCTGCGGACTTGCCTGAGAACTATGACCGTTTCTTGGACGCATTTCAGTTTATCAAAGATGTAGCGGTAGATTGGGATGACAGTAAATATTTGGAAGCTGAACCCGGAGATTATGTGACAGTTGCGCGCAAAGCAAAAGGAACTAACAATTGGTTTGTAGGAAGCGTTTGCGGAGAAAAAGGATTCGATTCCAATATAGCATTTGATTTTCTTGACGCGGGTAAAACTTATATTGCAACAATATATGCAGATGCTAAGGATGCCCATTATAAAACAAATCCTCAAGCATATACAATCCGTAAAGTTGTTATAAATAATAAATCTAAACTTAATCAAAGATTAGCTCCGGCAGGAGGATATGCAATCAGTATAATTGAAGTGACAGACAATGCTCAAACTAAAGGATTGAAGAAATTATAAATAAGTCCATATTTAAATTAAGCCGATCTGTACAAGGTCGGCTTAATTTCTTAAATACAGCTATATGAAGAGATTTGTTTTATTTGCGACACTGATTTTTGTCGGTGTACAAGCTTTATTATCAATAAATATAAAAAAACTTGAACCTGCTTTTTGGTGGGCAGGAATGAAAAACAACGAGCTGCAAATTTTGATGTATGGTGACAATATATCAAATTGTGATGTCAGCATAACTTCAAAAAATGTAAAATTACAAGAAACTGTGCGCTTAGAGAATCCCAATTACCTCTTGGTATATTTAGATCTATCTAATGCGAAACCCGAAACGTTTGATATACAATTGCAGCGAGGCAAAGAGAAAAAAGCAATTCCCTATGAGATTAAACAACGTAAAGAAGGCTCGTCAGAAAGAGTAGGTTTTAATTCGAGTGATGTTCTGTATCTTATTATGCCGGATCGTTTTGCAAACGGCGACTCGTCGAATGATATCGTTAAGGGTATGATAGATAATAAAATAGACAGAAAAGATCAATATGCGCGTCATGGTGGGGATATCAAAGGAATTGATGATCATTTAGACTATATATCAGACCTCGGCGTGACAGCTATTTGGGTCAATCCTATTCAGGAAAATGATATGCCTTATGGCTCATATCATGGTTACGCTATTACGGATTATTATAATGTTGACAGACGTTTTGGAACTAATGAAGATTTTATCAGAATGGTGGACAAATCACATGCTAAAGGAATGAAAATTGTTATGGATATGATTTTCAACCATTGCGGAAGTGAACATTATTTTTTCAAAGACAAACCGTCGAGCGATTGGTTTAATTTTTCTGACAAATACGTTCAAACATCTTATAAAACAACAACTCAATACGATCCTTATGCATCAAGCTATGACACTAAAGCAGCTTTGGATGGTTGGTTTGTTGAACCGATGCCCGATTTAAATCAACGTAACCGACATGTAAAGAACTATTTAATACAGACTAGTATTTGGTGGATCGAACATGCGGGTATTGATGGTATACGTCAGGATACGCATCCCTACGCCGATTTTGATATGATGTCGCAATGGTGTCAAGCTGTTACCAAAGAATATCCCGACTTCAATATTGTAGGCGAAACTTGGTATTCAAATAATGTGGCAATTTCATATTGGCAAAAAAATAGCAAACTTGCCGCTCCTAAAAATTCGAATTTGAGGTGCGTGATGGATTTTCCCTTAATGGGTGTTATGGAAAATGCTTTTGATGAGGAAACAGACTGGGCTAAAGGCGTAACTCGTCTTTATGAATATTTGGGACAAGACATTGTATACGAGAATCCGCACGAACTCTTAATATTCTTAGATAATCATGATACATCTCGTTTCTACAAAACAATTGAAGAAACATCAAACTTTGACCGTTACCGTCAAGCTATTGCTTTTTTGCTTACTACTCGCGGCATTCCCGAAATATATTATGGTACCGAAATATTGATGGCAGCCGATAAGACAAATGGAGACGGTACTCTTCGTGAAAACTTTCCGGGTGGTTGGGATGGAGATTCACAAAATGCTTTTACGGTTAATGGCAGAACAAGAGAACAAAATGAGGCATATAATTATATGAAAAAAATATTAGATTGGCGTAAAGGTAATGATGTAATTGCTAAAGGCACTCTAAAACATTTCGCTCCGAATAATAGCGTTTATGTATATGAACGTAAATTGGGCGACAAGTCTGTTGTTGTTATGTTAAATGGTTCTTCGGAAGAAAAAGAAATTGACTTGAGTGTTTATAAAGAAATACTCCCTAAAAATCAAGCAAAAGATATTATAAGCGGTAAGATAGTAAATTTATCGGACAAGTTTTCAATCAGATCAAGAGATGTTTTAATTTTAGAATTTTAAATTCATAAAAAAATACCAAAGGAGTTTTTTGGGGGGTAGGGTTAAGGAACAAGGGCATAATATCTATTCTTTACTTTTTTATAAGTTGAATTAACAAGTTAAATAAATATTGATTAATAGTTAATTAAATCTTTCATAAAGTCTTCAATTGCCAGATTAAGAAATACTTTTTCTAAATTTAATGATTAGAAAGTTAACAAAATAGGTAACAAGCAATAAAGAGATAAAAAATATTACCTTTGGTAACTTTTTAAATAGAATTTAAATATTGACTGACATTAATAATTATGAGCAGAACAGAAATTTCGACCTTAGGAGAATTTGGTTTAATTGAATATTTGACAAAAAATATTGAAATTAAAAACTCGTCTACAATAAAAGGGGTAGGAGATGACGCTGCGGTTCTTTCGTACGGAGATAAGAAAGTTTTAGTTACTACAGACCTTTTGTTAGAAGGCATTCATTTCGATTTAACATATGTCCCTTTAAAACATCTTGGTTATAAATCGGCTATTGTTAACCTATCGGATGTTTATGCGATGAATGGGCGTCCAAAACAGATAACTGTTTCATTAGGTTTATCCAAAAGATTTTCGATAGAAGATATGGAATCTTTTTATGAAGGTATATACCTTGCCTGTGAGCAACATGGGGTTGACGTTATTGGCGGCGATACTTCCGCATCTTTGACTGGATTAACGATAAGTATTACTTGTCTTGGAGAAGGAGAAGAAGACAAAATCGTTTATAGAAATGGCGCTAAAGATACGGATTTGATATGTGTTTCGGGTAACTTGGGCGCAGCATATATGGGACTTCAATTACTCGAACGAGAAAAAGCTATTTTTGATGGAAGTTCTAATTTTGAAGCTGATTTTTCAGGTAAAGAATATTTATTAGAACGCCAATTAAAACCTGAAGCTCGTAAAGATATTGTTGAGCTTTTGGCCCAAAACGATATTTTACCGACTTCAATGATTGATATATCCGATGGATTATCATCCGAGATTAAACATATTTGCAAACAAAGCGGTACAGGTTGTCGAATCTTTGAAGAACGCATACCTATTGATTACCAAACGGCAGTCATGGCTGAACAATTTAATATGAACGTAACTACGGTAGCGTTGAATGGAGGAGAAGATTATGAATTATTATTTACTGTTCCACTTCATTTATATGATAGGATATCTAAGATTAAAGAAGTTCATGTAATCGGTCATATAACTGATTCGAAATTCGGTGAAATACTTCAAACGCGTGATGGTTCGGAAATAGAATTAAAAGCTCAAGGTTGGAATTCTATAAAAGAAGAATAGTGTTTTATACATATAATCTCATAGAATCTTTGAAATTTTCTTGAATAAGTTTGGAGAGTATAAAAAATGTTCTATCTTTGCACACGCAAATAAATGTTGGTGCCATAGCTCAGTTGGTAGAGCAAAGGACTGAAAATCCTTGTGTCCCCGGTTCGATTCCTGGTGGCACCACTTTTAAAAGTAAATACTTAAAGCTAAGTAACAATAAAACAGTTATTTAGCTTTTTCATTTTTAGCCGAGTGTGTACGTATGCGTGTACGTTGCCCCGAAATAGCCTACCTTTTATGATATTTCGTCTAGTTATTCATTTATGAAAAATGAGTTGAGAATATAATAAGTATACTTACTATATCTAAAATAGTTTCGAACGCAACTATATTGACTATCCCGTGCTTACTCAGTATCAAAAATGATTAATTGAACGTTTTTGCAGGTTTCGAGGCGAATACATCCTAATCCACAAAAAAACACCTAGCGATATACTAGGTGCTCATTTCATTTCGGTTTTTTAAACAGCAACTAAATCAAATGTATTTATCAGATTTAGTAATGCTGGGTTAGCTGTTATCATTTCTTTAACAATTGGAGAAAAGTTTTCTACCTTAATATCGGGCATGGGTTCGAGTGAAGGCTCTGTTAATAATGCTGGATTCTCCTTAACCAATTCGTCATGTAACAGATCGCCTATATCATAGCCTTGTTCTTTTTGCTCTTGTGTGCAACGTTTCTCAAGCATATACGATACAGATATATCATATCCTTTAGCCTTGTATCTATCAGCTATTTGCTGCCACTTTTCAAATGTTTTACCATCCTTTGAGGTATCAGGAAATAAAATTATTTTGCGGTCTTTTATCGGTTCTAAACTATTCCCATTAAACCAATCTTTTGCTCCTGTAGCCATCCAAATATATTTAGGTAATTGCCCTGATGCAATGACAGCAGATTTCTCGCCCTCTACAATGCAGATAGTTTTACCTTTGCTGTATTTCGCTCTTATTTGGTGCATACCAAATAAACAGCCTTTGTAGTTAAAATTGTTATTGCTGGATAATGCTTTATGAAGTAGATAGCTATTTTCGTTCTTTGATCTTTTACCCGTCTCTCTGTCATATTGTTGCCGTTTCAGAGAACGCAATTTTCCGTTCTCGTCAATATAAGGGTATGTTATCGCACCATCTGTAAAGCTACCAATAAAGAATATATCTTGCAAATATTTTACCGTCCACCAGTCGAACAAATCGAGTAGATAATAGTTGAGATTGTTGTTTCGCATCAAACTATACTCATATAGTCGATCGCCTATAGCATAACTACCCGATTCTATAAATTTCGTATCGAGAAAGTCTGTCGGTCTTGGTGGTGCTGGTGGTATAGGCTTATATTCTCTTATCCCGTTATTATCTATAAATTCTCGTGGTGGGTTATGGCATCCGCAATTATCCGACCTGTCACATCGTCCGCAATTCTCATTAATATGATTGTTGTCTGCATCAACATATCTGACAAAGGTTTTTTTTCCACATGAGGGGCAGATATATTTACGGCTGTTTTTTTCTAGTTGAGTGATATATGTCATAAAAAAAAATGTTTGTTTTTTATCGTCCATTACGTCCATTGCGTCCAGATTTTTGATATTTGGACGATACGGACGATTTGGACGCTGGTTTTAAAACTTTTTTTTCTGTCAAAATAGATTTTAGGCAGCTTTTTCTATATAAATATACCTATCACCACTCTTTATTATTTCGAATCCTTTTGTGCGTAATCGATCAGAGAATTTACGGTTACAGCAAGGTCGGTAACCATCTTCAGAGCAAAAATTTTTATATTGTTGATATAAGTCTTTTAAAAGCATTCGATTTGTTTTGCTATGATGGTAATTATTTTCAATGAGAAACATTTGTGTGCTATCGCTCTCAATCCTGTATTGTTCTAAAGTCTGTTCAATGGCAGTACAGTTGGTAAACCTTTTATTTGAAAGAAGCCGTTTCAATCCATCTAACACCCAATTAAATACACCTGCAAGTTCATTGTTGATTATTTTTTGATGCAGTTCCCGGTCTTGTTCCTCTGGCGGGATGGTTATGTTAAATGGTATTATTATAAACCTGCGATAAAAAGCGTTATTTTGTTCGGTGTCTTTTGGTAGCTCATTAGCATTAAAAATCATTTTCGCATAATTCCGAACCTCAAAAGGTTTCCCGTATGGACTTCGTGCCGTGAAAGCTTCCCCACTGGATAGTTGTTTAAATATATCACAATCCATTTCTTTGCTAATTTCGCTGGAATAATTCAATAGCTTATCGGCTATTTCAGCCCGATAATAACCTGATTTATCTGTAAGGTTAGAGAGTGGATATGTACTAACATTCTCGCGTCCCAGAAGGGCTGTTAATACTTCAAAAAAAACGGATTTCCCGTTAGCCCCACTGCCATGAAGAATAAGGCATTTCTCAAATTTTAACCCGCTTCCATGTCTGATAAATAAATAGCCTGCATATTCAGATAGAACCGCCTGTGCTGTTTTATCTGGTAATACTCTATCAAGGTATTTTTGAAACATAGGAGCGGAGGCTGCTTCATCGCAAATAAATGGTAATTGATAAGTTAAAAAATCAGCTTCGCTAAATGCTCTCAAAGTCTGTGTTTCTGTTGTTACTTCAAATGTACCATTCTGTAGGTTAATCAGCACCCTGTCAGGTTCAAATGTCGGTGGTTGTAAATGTGCGGAAAAAAGAAATTGCTTATATAAGTCATCAACAAATTGACATTCTTTTGCAAGAACCTGTTTTACACCTAATCTTATAGCGCATGCAGATATAAAGTGCTTTACATCATCATCCGTCAAAGTTTCCCAATATGCACCATTATATAAGTAGCAAGATCCACCTTGTTTACATAACGACCAATTGTTTTTTTGTGCATGCTGTAAAATCTCCTCAACAATTAACACCTTCAATTCAGAACGTTTTATTTTTATGTCTGCTCGTTCTTCCTTTGATAATGTAGGGTGCAATTTCTCAACAAAATCTACTGGCATACATTGTTTGATGAGTGTTTTTAAAATTTCACTCTTATTTTCGCTTTTGTCTTGAGTTGATACCGTTTTTTTTCTTTCTTGCTTTATTGTCTCTATCTTTCGGATATTGAACTCAATATCGTCTTCAAGGTCTTGTAAATTCAACCCATTTTTGCTATATTTACTACTGTTAATCAATGATATATCTCCCTCTAATCCTCCATTTTGCCCTGCACTCCCTGCGGGGCTTTGTTTTTTTGTAGTCATGCTGTTAGTGTTTGTAGTTTTCCTGTTAGTACTTCTAGTTCATTGGCTAATTTTTGCTCATCAAACAGCACTTTTTTACGGCTGATTTTTATTGATGAAATTTTCCCACTTTGCCTCCAACGGAATAGCGTTGATCTGTCTACACGGTACTTACTTGCAGCTTCTTCGACTGTCAGAAATTTAGTTTGTTTATCCATTTATTAAATACGGATGTGCCTGTATGGCAAAGGAGGGCATTTATATGCTTTGAAAATATTAACGACTATAATTGTTTGATATACTTTATAATCATTATATTTGCAATAACATATAACCTCAGTCACACAGACGGGTTATTTGTTTTTGGTTGGAACGGTTGTGAACTTTGGCGAGTGTGCAACCGTTTTCGTTTACCCTTAAACGACATTATATAAATATACAAAAATCTTTTATTTCCACAAACTGCACTATATTTCATTATTTTAAGCGGTAAATATATAACATTCTTTTTTATCTTTGCAACCAAGTACGCAGCACTGCTATATTTTAAAATATTTTCAATCATGGAAATTAAAGAAAGATTAAAAAAAATGCTTGAACTTCATGAAATTAGGCAATCTGATTTTTGCAGAAGGTTGAAAGTGTCGAGTGGCTATATCAGTGCCATGCGTGATGGTATTTCTTTTGAAAAACTAAGTTTGATAGCTAAATATTATCCTGAAATAGATTTACGCTGTTTGTTGACAGGGGTAATTGAGCCAGCAAGCGACACGGTGTATCAAAAATCATATAGAAGGGTATATTTATATGAATCTTATTTAAATTTGGAAGAATTACACCGTGACTGGAAAGAACACCTTGCCATGCAAAAAGAAATAGAATCTTTAAAGCAAACCATTGAAAAACAAGAAAAAACCATAGCGAGGTTAAAGGCTAAAAATAAGAAAGTAAAGAAATAGCCAAATAAATAAACCGCCCTACTATCGAAAGTAAGACGGCTTAAATAAAAAAGAAAAGTTATCGTTTGGTTGGAACGGTTCAGTTTGCTTGCATATTCGTTTTTATCATGAACTCACCATCTATAATAGCTATCCATTCAGGTATAATGCCATCACAATACATATTTATCTGATATCGGATTTGTGGCTGTTTACGGAGCATATCTGCAATACTTATATATCCGTTTGCAACTGCCCAATCATGCCCGAATTTGACCTCTATTAAGCCCGTATGCCATCTTCTGAACGTCTGGATGGTATTGTTATAATCTGCCTGAATAATATCGTATTCGGCTGTCTGTTCTATTGTACGTGGATTCATCATGTTGTTTTTATTGTGTTTATTAGTTGTTTTAACTGCTTTGGTGTGAACCAAATAAAAGTAATTCTGTTGTCATTATAATGTTTTGTTCGGTAATCCGTACAAATACCTAGTGCGACTTTAAATAGTTTGTCGATTTCTGATTTCTGAATTTGGGGCTGTTGAATTTTTTCCATAATCTAAATATTTAAAATGTTTATAATTTGTTTTTCGACCTACAGTGTGTTAGGCTGTGGGTTGTTTATAGGTATTATTCAATCTGATTAACTGCGCTTTAGACACATATTTGGGAGAATTTGAAGCACTTCCTTTTTGCACTCTTTCTAATCCTGCATGAGTGATTAATTCATAGAATCGTGCTTTTGATACAATTTTAAAAGCTTCATTTGTTGTTATAAGATCAAGGTTATCTCGTTTAACTCTTTTTGATCTTGCTTCCTTGAAGCCTTCTATTATACCATCCTTAACAGCTCTTTTTATTTCTTCGTAAAATTGTTCGTTAAATATTTCCATTAGTTTATATTTTAATTGGTTAATCTCCTGTGTAAGCTCCACTAGCTTTCTCAGGTGGTGAGCAAGTTTCATTATCTTTGATTTGTTGTATTTGGTATTCATGTAAATGATGCCTTGTGTTATAATCGTTATGCAAATATAGATTTTAATATCATAAAAAGTAAATAATAAATGTTAAATATTACATCATGAGTTATTTTTATTTAGATAGTATGATACTTTAATGAAATATTGTCTATTTTTGTAGTATAACATATAATATCATAGCAAGATGAGTTTACGAGTGAAAGAAGTTTGCAAAGAAAAAGGCATTACAATAACCCAACTAGCCGAAATACTAGGTATAAAACAGGAAAGTTTAAGCCGTGCTATTAATGGTAATCCGACTTTAGACACCCTCCAAAAGATAGCGAACGCATTAAACGTTCCCGTATCGGCTCTATTCGATGAAGTGCAACCAACGCAAAATACCGTTCGTTGCCCGAATTGCGGTACAGAATTGGAGGTTAAGAAGAAGGAATGATTAATATAATTTATTAGTAATTACAATTATATTTAGCTATATTTATCTATATTTGTGGTGATTTACACTCCTAAAAACCTTTATTATGGCATACAAAGCAGAAGAAATAGCAAATAAAATACTATCAAAGGCAGCAGCATCCGATAGTGGGGAGCTTGTATCAAATATGAAGCTTCAAAAATTACTGTATTACATGCAAGGCTTTCATCTTGCTTATTTTGGAACTCCATTATTTGAGGAAGAAATAGAGGCTTGGATGTATGGTCCTGTCATTCCTTCTGTTTATGAAAAATATAAAGCATCAGGAAATATGGGCTTAACTCCAGATACTGATGTGATCGCACTTGAAGAAGATGAAGAAAAGCTTTTTGATGAGGTTTACAATGTCTATGGTGAATATTCTGCAATTGGATTGATGAACTTAACTCATCAGGAAGCCCCATGGAAAAATATACCTACAGGAATAGGTAATATTATTTCGCAAAAAGCATTGGAAGAATTCTTTAAAACACGTGTAGAATAGATAATATTATGGGGATAAAGAAACCTAAAAAAAACCTAAACATAGAAAAAGGTAAATTAGACGGGATAGATTATCCCGTTTTTTGCTTTAAATATTTGCAAGATGTATCTATTGATCGGTGTAGCAATGCAAGTATGTTTTATAATTTTTTACAACGACTTCAAAAATTATCTACTTTAGGGTGGGCAGAAATTAGAAATTCTCAAAGACATGGTTTTGGGATGGAGAAGATTGCAAAGACAAATATAAAACAGCCTTTACCTTCATTCGTTACACCTGATGTTAGCCACTTAATGGCATTTAGAGCGAATGGAAAACTTCCTTTTCTTGGTATTCAAAATGATATTATTTTTCATGTGATCTTTATTGAAACAAAATTTGGAGATATTTACGACCATGAATAATTTAATCAAAACCTTTTTAGCAGGCGCATGGAAAACCTTAGTAGTAATAGTGCTGATAATCCTAATCGTTAAGGCGTGTGTTAGTTAGATTCGGACTTCAGAAGTCCGAAAGAATATCTATTGCGGGAAGGTACAACGGCTTCCCAGCAAGTTGAGAAAATACCCCCACTTGTGGGGACGGATAATACCTCAATCCAAAATTGGATGCTCTGTTTATATCAGCAATTTATCTAATTGGCTACTAAAAAATCAGTTGCTAAAATCGACCGTCTGACTAAAGGTCTTGCGAGCCTACCTATACAAAAAGTGCCTACTATTACAGTAAGCACCCTTTGCAAACTAACTCAGAATGAAAGATTAAGGAACTATGCGTAAATAATTTTTGCTATCTCGCCATATAGAACCAGAATATAACCCAACAAAGCTATAAACCCCTAAAAAAGTTACAGTTTCGATGTTCTGACCTTCTTTTTCTTCTTCTTTAAAAGTCAGTAGATTGCCTGAATTTATAGCGTCTAATATTTCAGGTTTAAAAGATACGGGATCTATTTGCGTATTAGTAGGTATGGAGGTTTTTGTTTTTTGCGCTGCTGCGGACTCTCTCAAATAAAAAGATATTTCCGAATATTTATTTGTATCGGTTGATGTTGATTTTAATGTTTTCGGGCTGGCTGGTATTATTAATTTCATTTCTGGTATGGGTGCATCAATCCACGTTACTCCCCCATCATCAGTTGTTTGTAGCAATACCTCATCACCTCGCCTAATAACCCTTCTGCCCCATTCGGGCGGTCTTTGAAACATTATAGTTTCTAGTACTATATCTTCCATCTTATTTCTCGTTTTTTAATTTTTCTGATTCGATAATTGCTTTTATAAATTCGGTTAACCCTTTACGGTCAAACCAGATAAATTCTATTTCGTTACTCGTCCAGGCTATTTCTGGCTTCCAATCCCAGCACTTTTCTTGTGCTAAATC
>CALYRA010000002.1 GCA_945292135.1 uncultured Dysgonomonas sp. | reverse complement strand
TGACAGACGCATTGGCTAAGGGTAATATCAACGTTCCTGAAATGGAACCCGAACGTGCTAAGTAATTAAAAAAGACTATTCTTCCGGGGGAAGCCGTATCCAATCCTATCGACATAATAGGTACCGGCACCGGTGAACATATGGCGCACGCTATTGACTTCTGCGAAAAATATTTTAAGGAAATTGACGGAATAGCTGTTATATATGGCAATCCGGGCGTTAGTAACGTAAAAGAAGCTTACGAAATATTGGATAAAAAAATAAGAAGTTGCAGACTGCCAATCTACCCTATTTTGCCTTCGGTAGTGATGGCTGCTGAAGAGACTGAATATTTTATAAATAAAGGACATGTAAATTTTTTAGATGAATACGCGCTTGCCGACGCACTATCAAAAGTCATTGGTCAGACTCCTCCGTCAGTGGGGAAGATTGAGGACATAGATGTAGATATTCCGAAGGTGAGGTCTATTATTGATACGTGTGAGAATGGTTATATCGAAAGCGGTAAGATTAAACAGTTGTTTGACGCTGCGGGCATTTCAATCGTGGAAGAGCTTGTCTCTAACGATAAGAATGAGATTATCAGCTTTGCCGACAAAATGGGTTATCCTGTTGTCGCCAAATGCGTTGGATCTGTTCATAAGTCTGATATAGGGGGAGTAGCCTTAAATATACGATCTTCGGAACATCTTTCTTTAGAGTTTGACAGAATAATGAATATAAAAAACGTAGACGCGGTTACTGTGCAACCAATGCTTTCGGGGCAGGAATTATTCATCGGCGCTAAATACGAGCCGAAATATGGTCATATCGTATTATGCGGATTGGGGGGAATTTTTGTAGAAGTATTAAAAGATATCGCTTCCGGACTTGCTCCTTTAAGTTTTGAAGAAGCTCGGTCTATGGTTCAATCCCTCAGAGCATATAAAATAATTAAAGGTACGCGCGGAAAAAAAGGTCTGAATGAAGATTTATTCATTGAAACAATTGTCAGGCTATCCGTTATGCTGAGATTTGCGACCGAAATAAAGGAAATAGATATTAATCCCTTAATAGCCAACGGGAAAACAGTTATTGCGGTTGATGCTCGTATAAGGATTGAAAAATAATTTTATTAGATATTATCTTTAACAAAGTACTATATTACTCGTTTTCATTGATATTCTGAAATTATGAAGACCAAAAGCAATAAGCATGACATAATCGTCAAAGCCGAACTTGCGACATCTGAAACGTTCTTTGACAATACGGCATTTTTTGATTCCTTCAATAGAATGCTCCACAATTATACGAAAGCCTGATATTTTTCTATTTTCTTCCTTTTAAATATTAAACAAGTCTTTGTCCTTTAGGTTTCTTTGTTGGCATCTTAACGGTTTCATTTTTAGATTTGTGACGTAAAAAGCGAGTTTACTGCATAAACTGATACTGTTGGTAATCTTATTGGCTGTCATCTACATTTTTTTGTCACGAACATGACCTTCATATGTTTGAGACAGCCAAAAAAATCCTTTTTTGAGGTACAAAGAAGATTATTCTTCATGTTATGATTTTTTTATCACGTATATCATGATTTTTGTCTGTCTTAGTCCTATGATCTATCTATTGGACTTTCGATACCATCAAGCAATATATTTTCGGTTGTAAAACAATATATTGAATCCATAGATGGTTCCGATCAGGTAGCCCACCCCAAAGTTTTCAATGTCTTTATTATGACATGAATGAAACCTTTATTTTACAAATTTATTTCCAAAGGCGTATAATAATATATCGGATTCCAATAGTATTTGTCCCTTTTGTCAATATAACCCAATCCCGGCCAAGGTAGATGCGAAGACATAACCAATTGTTTATTTACGTAACAATCTTCCAATATTTGTTTTCTGTCTCGAATACCTTGTTCAAAATCGATATCGAAAACTATACCCCATTCAGGATTTGAAATTAACAACGGGGCATGAAAAATATCTACAATATTTTTAACCGATTTTCCTTCGGATGTAATAGTAAAAATGGTATGTCCGGGAGTATGACCGGCTGCGAGTTCTGTTTGAATAACAGAGAACAAAGTGTCTCCGGGATGGAACAGTACAACATTTTCCTTGATCCTATTTAATATTTTCTTTGTAAATTCTATAGTCACTTTCCTTTGTTCAATACTTAATTTGCTTTTAGAAAAATCTGGATTTTCTGACATCCAGAAATCATACTCCTCTTTAGCTATATGATATTTTGCATTGGGAAAGATCATTGCTTCTTCATTCGAAATCAACCCTCCAATATGGTCTCTGTGCGCATGGGTAATCAAAATATCCGTAATGGAATCTCTGGAGATTCCGGCATTTTCAATATTATTCACTAACCAACCTTGTTTATCCCCAAAATGTCTTCCCAAACCTGCATCTATTAAAATGGTATTTTCTTGTGTCTTTATCATCATAACGTTGATAGCCAGATCAATGGTATTTTCTGATAAGTGAGCGTTTTGCATCTCGGTCTTGAAATCCGCAGAAGGTGTGTTTGGTGCAAAAGTAGATTGAGGCTTGTCAATGGTCAGATAACCGTCTGAAAATATATAAAAACAGATATTACCTAAATTTACTTTCAAGCTCTCACTTTTAACTCTTGACTTGTCCATTACATTATAATTCAAATTACTATTATTGCCCATTAATACGGGTATAACCATCATACTTACAGCCATTAGACTTAACTTTAAAGCTCTTTTTATTTTCATATTATGTTTTTTTACAAATCTATTTATTTAATTCACTTTTCGCAAGTACATACCTTTTTGTACCTTAGTTACTTAAAATAAACCAATAGTTGATTATCAACACAAAAGAGATTTAAAATGAAGGAAAAAAATATCAAGGAACCGGTTTGTGCCGTAGATTATGCCTTTAGAAGAATTGGCGGAAAATATAAGGCTCGGATATTATGGTATATTTACAATAATGATGTATTGAGGTTTGGGGAACTGAAAAGGCGTATAACGGACATTACCACCAAAATGCTGACACAAACATTACGAGAACTCGAAAATGATGGTCTATTATTTAGAAAAGTTTATCATGAAGTCCCACCTAAAGTAGAATACAGACTTACTGATAGCAGCGAGAGTTTAATTCCATTGATTATTCAATTAAGAGAATGGGGTATAACTCAAATGAAAAAAAAGAATATTCTGATACGTGAGCATGAAGCGAGTAAGATTATCAGTAAGAATCTTTAGCTTTTTTATTGAACAGAGTAGTTATCCAAGGAAAGCTAATCATCCCATACAAGCAGAAAATAAATTGTAATTATAATCCAAAAATAAAGCCGATTCTTTTTGAGAATCGGCTTATCGTGTTGTTCCACCAGGATTCGAACCTAGACAGACAGTACCAAAAACTGTAGTGCTACCATTACACCATGGAACAAGACCTCTGCTTCGTTAAAAGCAGTGCAAAATTATATTTTATTTTTTAATTCTCAAAATTTTTCAAATATATTTTTTCACTTTGCCAGCAAAACAAAATAATTTTTCTTTCCTCGCTGAACTATAATATACTTATCTGCAATAAGATAAGAAGCATTTATGATTGTTTCAGAATCCGTTATTTTTTCTTTGTTCAGCTGAACTCCGCCTGCCTGAACGGTTTTACGCATTTCTCCTTTTGAAGGAAATATCGCCGCTTTTTCGGTCAAAAGATCTAAAACTTTCACTCCTGACGACAATTCTTCGCTCGATATATCAAATGTCGGAACGCCTTCAAATACTTGAAGAAATGTCTCCTCATCCAATTTCTTTAATGCGTCGGCTGTTGCTCTTCCAAATAATATTTCCGAGGCATCAACTGCCATATTATAATCTTCTTCCGAGTGTACCATTATGGTAATTTCTTTTGCCAAACGCTTTTGTAATGGGCGTAAATGTGGAGCTGCTTTCTGTTCTTCGACAAGTGATTCGATTTCTTCTTTTGGCAATGTTGTGAATATCTTAATATATTTTTCTGCGTCAGCATCCGTTACATTGAGCCAAAATTGATAAAACTTATATGGTGAGGTATAACGTTTGTCCAACCAAACATTACCTGATTCTGTTTTTCCAAATTTTCCGCCATCTGCTTTTGTTATCAATGGACAAACAAGCGCATACGCTTCTCCTCCGACTTTTCGCCGAATCAACTCTGTTCCGGTTGTTATATTTCCCCATTGGTCGGAACCTCCCAATTGTAGTAAACAACCGTATTCTTCGTATAAGTGCAAAAAGTCGTATCCTTGCAACAATTGATATGAAAATTCCGTAAAAGACATTCCGGCTGATGATTCGCCGTTAAGGCTTTTTTTTACGGAATCTTTAGCCATAATATAATTTACGGTTATATGTTTACCTATATCACGTATAAAGTTTAAAAAGGAATAATCTTTCATCCAGTCATAGTTGTTCACCAATAAAGCGGCGTTAGGTTGATCCGAATCAAAGTCGAGAAATTTCGACAATTGTTTTTTGATGGCTGATTGATTGTGTCGTAAGGTATCTTCATCCAACAGATTACGTTCCTGCGATTTCATCGAAGGATCACCGATCATTCCTGTCGCTCCGCCTATGAGGGCTATCGGACGATGACCCGCGCGCTGAAAATGCTTCAACATCATTACTCCTACAAGGTGACCGATATGTAGTGAATCAGCTGTCGGATCAATACCTAAATATCCTGACGCTAATCCTTTCAAAAGCTGCTCTTCTGTTCCCGGCATGACGTCATGGATCATACCTCTCCATCTTAGTTCTTCAACAAAATTCATCGAATTAGTTTATTAAAATAATATTAATCTCGAACAAAAGTACGACTTCTTTTTGAAATGAAAAACCTTATGACTAATAAAGAAAGTTTTAGCTTTTAAGAACTAAGGAATTACCAATCTGTCTGTGTTTTCTATTGTTTCGTAAATGGCAGCGAAGCGAATATTATTTCATCAGTTTTTTAATTTCGCTTTTTGGTTGTACCGAATCTCAAAATACAAATAAAAGTACCGGAAGCAATACGATAGGGATTCAGATATTATATTGCGCTTATCTCCTATTTCCCCTAATGTCTAATTAAATGCGAATCGGATAAAAATTTAAAACAGTCCCTTGTTATATTAACTTTATCGCGTTCCTAAATCAATATACATATTTTGAAAATACGCTTTCGCTTGTTTTTCAATATCGGGATTACCTTTTTGCTCCAACATTCTATTTTCATCAATATCATATATGGCTACTGAAGTGGTATCCGCCAACATCGAAAAACCATTTTTGTACGTATAAAATGCGAATTTATAGGTTTTGTCCGATAAAATATTTTTACTGAATTTAAATTCTTTATTCTCAATATTCAATTGAGAAAGTAATGTCGCCGCCAAATCATTTTGAGATGCATAATCTGAATTGTCGATGTTATTTTTGTCTAATGCTCCACCAATCCAAATCATCGGAACATGAAATAGTTGAGCTTCATTCTTTCTTAAATTTTGCCGGGAAGCATTCGACGCTTGATTTGAAGTAAAGATTATCAAGGTATTATCCCACGTTTCGGAAGTATTCAGACTATCTATAAAATTACCTAAGCAACTATCTGCGTAAGCGACTGTATTCAAGTAAGGATCTTCAAATTTTTTATCAAACCCGTCTTTGGACTTATCTGAAATAAAATCATAAATGATAGCCATCTGCGAACCGTTTATTATCTTCTTGGTCAAATCACAATAAACTCTGTCTATCAAATAATTACCCTCTCTTTTTCTATCAGCGTCTCTTTTTAAAGAATCCCCTTCTACATACATTTGAGATACTGCACATACATCTGTCAGATATGATTTCAGCGCTGAATTTTCAATCTTTCCATTGGTATAAAAAGACACATTATAGCTTTCATTTTTCAAAACGCGGGGTATGGAAGACAAAGTTCGCAATTTGCCCGGATAATCTAATATACTGGCAATCGGTTGCACTTGATAACCGCTCAATATAGAAACGATACCGCCATCGGCATCTGTACCGGTCGCATAAAAGTTACTGAATTTTAAACCTTCTTTGCCGTATTTATGCAGGTTGGGAGCAACGATAGAGTCTGAAGCTACTTTAGCCGACATACCATCTAAAACAATTAAGACAATATTAGGTCGTTCTATTTTTAAAGCTTTTATAAGGTTATCATCTTGTGAAGCGTATGTCAATTTGTTAAATATATTTTCCGCCTCCTCTTTGCTATAAAACTGGTATTGAGATTTTAAATCATCTTTTCTATTAAAAAAAGAATACACAAAATTAAGGTGCGGGTTAACTGCCGCATGATTTAAAAATTGTTCATTACTAAAATATGCTTGTTCAATATCCGGCATCGGCGCAAAGATATTCCCTCTGATAGGAAAATAAAGCAGACCTAAAAGCAACAAAAGCATAAAAAAAGATTTTCCCATAGAAAATGGTAATCTTAACTTTAATACTTTACGTTTGATGATCCAACGATACATATAAAACAGTAGGACTGACAGGAAAATCACAGCCAAAAGCGAGATTCCAAGTCCCATTAATGAGACTCCCGCAAAAAGTTCGTTTGGTTTACGCAACATCATCAACAATTCGGAATCAAAATGGAAACCCCAATTCGGATATAACGTCACATCCGCGACCGCGACTATGGATATCAGCGTAACAACAATTCCGAAATATATATTCATCACTTTTGTTATGGCGTCTGATCGCACCCAAAGAGAACCTAATAATAATAATGTGGGGATAATAGTCAGATAAGCGCTTACAGAAAGATCTTGTAATAACCCATGTAATAATACCATCAAGATATCTTGTATCGAAAATCCTATTCCCGAAGGATAGCATGTAAATATAAATACGATTTTTTCGATAAAAAAGATAAAAAAGAAAAAGAAAAAGATAGTAAAATATAAGGAGATCCTTTGTTTCATATTATCGTCCAATATTAAAAAACGTTTGCATTTAAAATCCTATAATGCAAAGATAAAAGAAAATGAGCATTCGATTTATGGAATCGAGATAAAAAACTCCTCTATAAGACAAAGATTAAAAGTTAACTCTTATTAATAATCAAAATCATGGCTGAAATAAATACTAACGGCAAAGATGTTTTCAAGAAAAACAAACCTCAAAAAGCGACGCTAAGAGTAGATTTTACACCTATGGTAGACATGAACATGTTATTGATTTGCTTCTTTATGTTCTGTACCACTCTTAGTATTTCTCAAGTTATGGATATAGCGATGCCGGCTGACGGAAGTCCTACCAAGTCACCGGAATCCAGATCATTAACTCTTATATTAGATAGGGATGAAGTTTATTATTATCATGGTTTTCCGGATTATGAAGATTTCAATTCCCTGAAAAAGACAAGTTATAGAAATCTTCGCAATGTATTACTTGATAAGAATGCCGCTTTGGTAGAAAAGGTTAGCCTTTTGAAACAACAATTCGCAAAAAAAGAAATTTCGCAAAAAGATTATAAGCTTCAGATGGAAAATATTAAAAAGTCGAAAGATGGTGCTATTGTTATGATAAAGCCTTTGAAATCATCTTCGTACCGCAATTTAGTTGAGACGTTGGACGAAATGCAGATTTGTAATATCGGGCAATATACTATTTTGGAAGTTGAGGAAGCTGATATTTTTTTACTTGATAACTTAAATTCAAAAGGTGAATTGACTGCTTTGAGCAATAAGAAATTACCATAACCACTAAGTTTGAGAAAAGGCTATCTCCAAGTTTTTTTTGGAATAGCCTTTCTTTTTCCTTTAATTCTAACTTTCTCTTCGGATATTATGATTGTACCAATTGAAAATCCAACTGCTTACGTTCCAAATTTGCTCTGGCTACTTTTATTTTGATAGGATCTCCAAGAAGGTATTCTTTTTTATTTCGACGTCCTCTCAAACAATAGTTTTTTTCATCAAATTCATAGAAATCATCATCAAGGTCACGAATAGGAATCATCCCTTCACATTTATTTTCATTAATTTCGGCATAAAGTCCCCATTCCGTTATTCCGGATATCACTGCGTCATAAACTTCACCTAATTTATCTGACATAAATTCTACTTGTTTATATTTTATTGACGCGCGTTCCGCGCTAGCGGCAAGTTGCTCCATATCGGAACTATGCTTGCACTTTTCTTCATACAATGGTTTGCTCACGCTGCGTCCTCCATCCAAATAGCGGGTCAACAATCTATGTACCATCATATCGGGATAGCGACGAATGGGCGACGTGAAATGGGTATAATAATCAAACGCCAATCCATAATGTCCGATATTATCTGTTGAATAAACAGCTTTAGCCATTGCGCGAATAGCTATCGTAGAGATCAGGTTTTCCTCAGGCGTTCCGGATACTTCATCCAATAAATGATTTATTGATTTGGATACCGCCGTTTTGCTGCCATCGGGTTTTATTTTGTAACCAAATCGACGAATAAATTCGGATAGGTTTTCCATTTTATCCTGATTTGGCAAATCATGTATTCGATATACGAATGTTTTAGCTTTTTTATTTTTAGGTGTTTTACCGACAAATTCAGCCACTGTTTTATTAGCAAGCAACATAAATTCTTCGATCATTTTATTCGATTCTTTGGCATATTTAAAATAAACGCTGATTGGTTTGCCCTTTTCATCTATTTCGAAACGTACTTCGTGGCGATCAAATGCTATTGCTCCGTTTTCGAAGCGTTTATTACGCAATTTGATTGCGAGTTCATTCAATTTAAGAATCTCATCTTTGAAATCGCCTTCCGAGCCTTCAATTATCTCTTGCGCTTCTTCGTATGTAAATCGTCTGTCTGAATGAATCACTGTTCGACCGATACGATGTTTTTTTATATTTGCGTTTTCATCCAATTCAAATACAACGGCATAGCATAGTTTGTCTTCGTGTGGACGCAGTGAGCATAATCCATTGCTCAATCGTTCCGGCAACATCGGTATCGTACGGTCAACAAGATAAATAGAGGTTGCGCGGTTTTCTCCTTCTTTGTCTATGATATCGCCTTCTTGTACATAATGCGTTACGTCGGCAATATGTACGCCTACTTCCCAATTCCCATTTTTCAACTGCTTGATTGATAATGCGTCATCAAAGTCTTTTGCGTCACGCGGGTCGATAGTAAATGTTATCGTATTTCGAAAATCTTCGCGACGGGCTATTTCATCGGGCGTTATTTCTTCCGGTATCTTATTGGCTGCGTCCTCTACTTTTTGTGGATATTTATAAGGCAATCCGTATTCGGCAAGAATCGCATTCATTTCGCTGTTGTTTTCTCCCGCAACGCCTAAAATATCTATCACCTTTCCGATGGGGTTTTTAGCGCGATCAGGCCATTCGATTATTTCTACAATAGCTTTATCTCCTGATTTGCCCCCTTTCAGCTTATCTTTCGGAATGAATATATCATTGGCTAATATTTTACTGTCCATCAGCAAAAACGCAAATTGTTTTTGAACTTCAAGTATTCCGACAAATCGGGTTTGTTTGCGTTCTAATATTTCTACAACTTCTCCTTCGGGGTCGCGACCTTTTCGACGAGCCAGAATTTGTATTCGGACGCGATCTCCATCCATCGCATGGGCTGAATTTCTTTCGGCTACAAAAATTTTCAATTCGTCTTCGTCCGGTATAAAGAAATTCTTACCGTTACTTCGTCTTTCAAATTTACCTTCCAGAATCATCCCTCTGGTATTTGACTTATACTTGCCATTTGATATTTCGGTTACAAAATTATCTTCTAATAAATCCTGTAGAATCGCATTCAACAATTGTTTTTCTACATTATTCTTCAATCCGATCTCCGCAGCTATCTGCTTATAATTATATCCCTCTTTAGTATTTTTATTAAAAAAATTAATAGTCATATTAATTATATCTGATTTGGATTTTCGTCTGTCAACTTTATGGGGGGATTTCTTTTTACTCATAGTTTATTTAATATTTATTTCAAATGTACAAAAAATTGACTTCATACTTGGACAAAAAAGAATTAAGATGAAGTACGTATAAAAATATGAAAAAATTTAAGCACTGAAATATTTTTATTCTTCTAATTTCGTTAATTGGGAAGTCTATATTTTTAACAGTCTAAATACCACGACATACATAAAAAAAGAAAAAGCCCAAGTTTTCGGATCAAATTGACAATTTAGATTCGCTATTATGCAAAATAATTGTTGCCTAATATGGCTATGACCGGTAAGGATAAGA
This sequence comes from uncultured Dysgonomonas sp., assembly GCA_945292135.1. Lineage (GTDB taxonomy): Bacteria > Bacteroidota > Bacteroidia > Bacteroidales > Dysgonomonadaceae > Dysgonomonas. The sequence goes on along the minus strand of CALYRA010000002.1, from coordinate 7,429 downwards.
AAGAGATTTTTGAAAATTTTATTAAGGATATTGAAGGTATTAAATCTAAAATTGGTATCAAAAAGACGATTGCGGATTACGGAATGGATGAGAAAAAATTCTTAGATACATTGGGCGAAATGGTCGAACAGGCTTTTGACGATCAGTGTACGGGAGTAAATACAAGGTATCCTTTAATGGAGGAAATAAAGAATATGTATCTTAAAGCTTTCTATCGTAAATAAATATTTATGAAAACCGATAGAGCATACATGAGAATTTATGTCTGCTTTCTTTTTAGACTAATGAAGTTATATTATTACGCAAATTATTTAATTTTGCATTTTATATTATCAAATAAAACAATGGCTTGTATATTAAATATCGAAACCGCTACAAATATTTGTTCTGTTGCCCTTTCTCAAAATGGTAATATTATTTATCAAAGGGAAGAGACAAAGGGTCCTTCGCATGCTTCTGTTTTAGGAGTATTCGTCAATGACGCTATTACGGAAATTCGCAATTACAATATACAATTGGATGCTGTCGCGGTTAGTTGTGGTCCGGGTTCATACACCGGGTTGCGTATCGGAGTATCTGAAGCGAAAGGGATTTGTTTTGGTATGGATATTCCTCTGATAGCTATTGAGACATTGACAATCATGGCGGCAGGCGTGGTAAAAAGTAACTTGGTTCAGAATGACTGTTTGCTTTGTCCAATGATTGACGCACGCAGAATGGAAGTATATGACGCTGTTTTTGATAATGGTCTAAACAAAATAAAAGAAGTATCAGCCGATATCATAGATGATTCATCTTTCGCAAATATTTTAAAACAAAACAAAGTGGTATTTTTCGGTAACGGCGCCGAAAAGTGCAAAGAGACGCTAAAAAATACAAACGCTATATTCTTAGACAATATTCATCCTCATGCAACAAACATGGTTGATTTAGCGGAACTTGCTTATCAAGAAAATAACTTTGTTGACGTAGCTTATTTCGAACCATTTTATTTAAAAGAATTTGTGGCTACGACACCTAAAAATAAAGTTTTGCCACAGCGTTAAGATTGGGTTCTGATTGTCCGAAATCTTATTTTTTATTTTCCAAACTATATTATCAGCAAAATATTTTTTACATAAAAAACATTCGCGCATTTACGAAAAAATCGTATAACTACTATATTGATGAAGCCTCTTGCTATCGAAGAAGAAACTGTCATGCTATCTATCCGGAAATTGTAAGAATTCGTAGTGAAAGATATTTTGAATGAAATGGAGTAACCGAAACCGCCCTATACGATACTGGCGTTTGTCGTTCGCAATCTGGAACAAAAATTATATTAACGCAAAAAAGTAAGGGAACGTATATGTTTATTCTCCTAAAATAAAAGAAGATAAGTACAAAAAAAATTTTATGTCGAGCGTAGTACAAAGCTATTTTAAAAATTCATACTAGGAACTTGTATCTATCTTTTCCAAAGTAGAAAAAATATCGCTTGAGGATTAACTGAAATTATCAAGATGATCGAAGAACGACAAAAAGATCATAACGGCTAAAGTCACTGATTATGGAAAACGCAATTTTAATATATCTTTTGAAAGCATCGTCATTGATAATTTCCTTCTATTTGTTATATATGCTTTTATTTAGAAATGACATGTTATTTATGATAAAAAGATTATATTTTCTGTCTGTTTACCTTTTATAAATAATTTCAATGTTTCACAATTAAAAAAACGTATTATGATGATGAATAAGAAAAGAACTTCGGCGCTGTTTTCAGCAAAGTATTTACTCGTATTGCCTCTTGTATGCGGTTTATTAACCTTGAATTGCATGCAAATCAATGCAATGAATAAGCAAGTTATTGCCGTATCTACCGACTCGCTTATTAATCAGCAGAAAAAACAAATTGATAACTCCGGTCAACGTAATTCTAAAGTTTACAGATCAGTAGACAAAATGCCGATGTTTCCGGGCGGAGAAAAGGCGCTTTGGGATTTTATAAGCGAAAACCTTGAATATCCTGCGACAGCTTTAGAAAAAAATATCGAAGGTAAAGTTTATGTTCGTTTTGTTGTCGAAGACGACGGGGCAATTAACCACATTACAGTATTGAAAGGGATACATCCTGATTGCGACATAGAAGCTTTAAGAGTGGTCAGCAGCATGCCAATGTGGCAACCGGGAAAACTGGATGGAAAGGATGTTTCCGTTTATTACACTCTTCCTGTTTATTTCCGACTTGATAAACCAGAGGACGAATTTTAATTTTACAAAAAAAAACGCAACTCTAAAGGATATAATTGGATAAGCAATTGTTTACTCATTACATGGAAATCTATGGTTTATGAAAAATCGAAGGTTTATAATTACGCCATATTTCAGCATGAGGGTTGCCCAAAAAAATAATTGGCGGGATATCTCATGAAAAAAGAGCTTGAATTTAAGGTAAAACCGACAATTCTTTAAATGAAGAAATACACGTGACGAAGGCTAAGTTTAACAGCCTTGAAAGTTGAATAGCCGAACTCAAAAATATACTAAATTCGCAAATGAATATCGGGTTAGCCAACGTTTCTTCGATCTATCCTTATGAAGATATAGAATAAATGGAAATATCTGACAAAATGTTATTTTATTGCAAATAAAAAAGCCGACTTTAATGATAGTCGGCTTCTTATATTTATCTGAAAATATATTTTAGTCTTTTTTTGAGTATTCTGAAAGTTCACAACCGTATGTATCCATCAAGAAGTTATCCAACTCATCCGCTTTAAAGGCTAAGTTTACAATATTCTTCTTAATCTCTTCTCTAAAATCTGTAAATATGTCTCCGATATAAACCCTATATGATATGTAAATCTGATTTTCTTCTAATCCTAATTGATATGGTCGAACTGCGTCGCTTAATAAATAACTAAGTACGGGTTCTAAATCTTGTTTTGGCAAAACATTTATCGGAGAGGTACAGAATAAATAGTTGTTATCGTAAACAAATATTCTGATTTCGGTGCTTCCTTTATGAAATTTCCAATACTCATAGCCTTGACGAGCCAAAATTGGATTAAGACCTATTTCTTTGATAGCTTCTTCGCAGAAAACCGCCAAATCGGTCAATCCACGCTTGTCAAAAACCTTTTCTGGCAGCTTATTTCCACATGATGAGCAAAATTCTTCTTCGTTCGAAATAAAAGCGTCGCAACTATCGCATTGTACGTTGAATTTTAATTTATCCAGATTGTCAATCTGGCTCAGTATTTTTTTTAAGGCATTGATCGGAATACCAAAACCCATGTTATCGGCATCTTTTATTTTACTGACCGTGATTGCTATCAATTCTTGTTTGTCGTTGAACATCGGACCGCCGCTGTTTCCGGGATTGACTGCCGCATCGGTTTGGATATAATAGTTATTACCCATCAGTTGCTTTGGCGAAGATACTGTTCCTTCGGTCAAAGAAAAAGGCATACCGTAAGGATAACCTGCTACGTTTATCTTTTGTCCAATTGCTGTTTCTTCAACTTCTGACAATTTGATTTCGGGCAGTGATGAAAAATCGCCATCTACTGATAATAGGGCGATATCACGCAACGGATTTACAAGGACGACCTTGCCGAAATACGAATTTTTATCATTGTCCTGAACGCCAACTTCACTAAATCCTTCTACTACATGATAGTTAGTTACAAAAATATTGTATTGTTTCAAATAAAAACAGCTTCCGGATCCTCCGGCATGATTTACTTTGAAAACTGAATCATATATATTATTATGCGCCATAATTTTATTGACTTTTTAATCCTGTTTTATATTACTATCTTTTTCCTCCGAATAAAACTCCTAATAAATATAAAACCACGCTTTTCAAAACTGAGCCGTTTTTATAATTATAAAGATTGCCTTTCATTATATTGTCCATAGCTTTGTATAGAATTTCGGCAGCTTCTTCCCAAGATTTTCCCGAACTTTGCGTCATCGCATATACGACAAGATCATTTACGTCGTCTTGTACATCATTATAATAGTACATATTATAAAATTGATATATAATCATCACTGCGCAAGCCATATAATCTGCCTGAGACATATATAAACCGGCTTTTTCGTATGCGTTTTTAAAATTTTCTTGAATATTTGACAAGGATGAACGCCGCTTATCGGAAACAAATATTTCAACAAAATAAAGATATCCGGCAAGTTGTTCTTTAGTCATATTCTGAATACGTTCAACTTGTTTTTTCCCAATGGCGACTACTTCCGGTAAAGGAATATCTTCCCGGTCTAAATCTTTAATGGTTTTATTCAGGTCATTCAGCAATTGTCCTTGCGGATGTGCGTAATAAAGAATTTTGAGTAACGTACATGCGACGATATTCCAAGCAAACCCATATTTGCGTTCTCCTTCAAAATATTTCAATCCTTCATTACACTCTTTACAACTATGTTGTACAACGTTATATACGTCATCTATCGTTTTAGCGTTATAAGGGACGATTCTGGGCTCATAAATTCGCTCTGCTCCAAACTTTGTCGAGAATTCATCATCATATTCATCTCCTGTACTACATATTTCTCTCAACACGTAATACATTTTGAATGGATCAACCAAACCAAGCGGACATGTATAGATAAATTGCAGACGCTCATCTTTTAATTCTATTTTCGCTAAGTCTATAAATCGGAAGTTTAATACGGCTGTCTGACGTAGTAATGGCACACGATTCTTTTCCGGTATTTTGAGGAATGGGGCTGTTACTTTTAACTCATCATTTTCTATTTTTATATTAACTACGATTGAACCATGCTGTATACTAAATTCTGTTCCTTGAGCGTTACCATATTTTTGACGTAAGCTGGGATTTATATAATCCAATAAATAGTGAAATGATTTTAAGTACTCTTTATTATCAAAAGCTGTTTTGCTAGAGTCGAACGCATCAACATATAGTTTACTTGCAGTTGATCTAATCAGAGAAACATTGAATGTCAAAGTTTGTTTCATAGATTACTATAACTTATTTCTAATTAATAATATTATGTATGAGAGCAGTCTTCTACTCTTTGTGTTTTTTGCTTAAGTTTTGTTATCGAGATTTAACAACCTTAATTTGACAAATATACAAAAATAAAAACGCTCACATTATAATAAATTATTTTTTTTATTCTTTTCGAGTCGGCACAAACTTGTGTTGCGTTGATGATTGGGATACTTGGATCGTATTGAATTATACTATTAGTTTTTTCGTTTTTCGAATTCAATCGAATATATTCCTATAATTTATTTTAAATTTTATTTAGTCAATAAATAATAATTTTTTCAAAATGATTTATAAAGGAAATATCTTCAATGAGATTTATCTCTAACTAATAAGTCCCCATCCATAACGATTGCCTTTGAGTTTTCGAAGTTGTAGATTTAATATCCTATTATCGGGGTGTTGCAATTTGGGGTCTTTATTCAAAATGGTCTGGGCTACTTCTCTCGCATATTGTAAGATTTCCCCATCTTTTACCAGATTCGCTATTCTCAAACTAAAAGGTATACCGCTTTGTTGCGTTCCTTCCAAATCGCCCGGTCCTCTCAATTTAAGGTCAGCCTCTGCTATTTCAAATCCGTCGTTACTTTCTACCATTATATTAATGCGTTTGCGCGTATCTGCAGACAATTCGTACGGCGTGACCAAGATACAATACGACTGGTCGGCTCCACGTCCTACTCTTCCTCTTAACTGATGTAATTGGGATAAACCGAATCGTTGAGCTTCTTCGATTACCATCACGGAAGCATTGGGCACATTTACGCCTACTTCTATCACGGTAGTGGCAATCATTATTTGAGCTTCGTTACGTACAAATCGTTGCATTTCGGCGTCTTTTTCCTTCGGCTTCATTTTGCCGTGTACTTTGCAGACGGTATATTCCGGGAATACTTCACAAATATGTTTATATCCTTCTTCCAGATTTTTCAAATCCATTTTTTCGCTTTCTTCTATCAATGGGTAAACGAAGTAAACCTGTCGTCCTTCTTGTAATTGACGACGTATCGACTCATACATAGCTCCTCTTTTCTTATCATATTGATGTATTGTCTGTATGGGTTTACGACCCGGTGGTAGTTCGTCTATGACTGAAACATCCAAATCTCCGTATAATGTCATAGCCAATGTACGTGGTATCGGAGTAGCTGTCATTACTAATATATGAGGGGGCTGAATATTTTTCGCCCATAATTTAGCGCGTTGGGCAACTCCGAAACGGTGTTGTTCATCTATAACTACTAATCCCAAATTTGAAAATTGAACGGTATCTTCGATCAAGGCATGCGTTCCTATCAGAATCTGTAGATCTCCGGTCAATAAATTATTATGAATCCGCTCTCTGTCTGCTTTTTTGGTTGATCCTGTCAACAGTTCGACATTTATTCCGATTCCTTCGAGCATTTCGGATATGGTAGCATAGTGTTGGGTCGCTAAAATCTCGGTTGGAGCCATAAGGCAGGCTTGATAACCATTGTCAAGCGCTATTAGCATTAACATCAAAGCGACCAGCGTTTTACCACTGCCGACATCGCCCTGCAACAACCGGTTCATTTGTTCCCCGGTAGCCATATCCTGCCTTATTTCTTTTATTATCCGTTTTTGAGCATTGGTCAAAGGAAATGGCAATTTCTTTTCGTAAAATGTATTTAAGTAATCTCCGACTCTGACAAATACGTTTCCTTTCAATTTTGATTTTCTTTCGGAGGTATATTTTAATATATTCAGTTGTATATAAAAAAGTTCTTCAAATTTCAATCTGTATTGTGCTGCTCTCAGCAATTGGGTATTCTCCGGAAAATGAACGTTTCGCAAAGCGTTTTTCAATTCCATCAAATTAGCTTCGCGAATAACTGCCTCCGGTAAGGTTTCGACAATACGTCCCGCAACCGAAGCGAAAGCGCTGACCATTATCTTTTGTATAGCCTTAGAATTAAGAAAATGCTTTTTCATTTTCTCCGTTGTGTTATAATATGGCATCAGTCCCACATTTCTTTCCTTTTCGCCTGTATAGGGGTCTATATCGGGATGTGCGATGTTATATTTATCTCCAAAACGCGTGGGTTTACCAAAAACTATATAAGGTACATGCGTTTTATATTTATCGGCTATGAATTTAACGCCCTGAAACCAAACAAGGTCTATGAAGCCTGTTCCATCTGTAAAACGAGCTACTAAACGTTTGTTTCGTCCTTCTCCAATTGTTTCGAAAGCTGTAATACTCCCTTTCAATTGAATATAAGGCATGTTGGCGTCTAATTCATGTATAAAGTAGATACGACTTCTGTCTATATATTTATATGGAAAATAATATAGTAAATCCTCCACTGAGAATATATCAATCTCTTTGTTCAGGATTTCCGCCCTGTTGGGACCTACTCCTGCCAAATATTTTATATCAGTCCGAG
>CALYRA010000001.1 GCA_945292135.1 uncultured Dysgonomonas sp. | reverse complement strand
TTTTTATTTGGTTTCAATGTTCCACAGAAATAAGAAGCCGAATAACTGCTGTCTGTCAGATAATCGGCTTTGGTTTTTTCGTTAATATTAGGCTTCTGCTTTGATTCAGTTTGCAAATTGTTTGGGAAAGGAAATAAAAAAAGACTTACAGATATCTGTAAGTCTTTTTTATTTAAGTGGTCCCACTTGGGCTTGAACCAAGGACCCCCTGATTATGAGTCAGGTGCTCTAACCAACTGAGCTATAGGACCGGATTTTGGTTTATTCCGAAATCGGGTGCAATATTACAGCTTTTCTCTGAAATTTGCAAGTTTTCGATGAAAAAAACATTATTCTTTTAAAGAATTACTTTTTGTATTCCTATTATTGATAATAGATAAGGCTATATAGAGAAGTATTCCTGCGGATATTCCTAATACGCCTATGAGGATTACCATAACTATAAAAAATAACGCCAAAAAGTAACGGTATTCATTTCCTTTAAACCCCCAACTTTTTACTTTTAAAGAAAACATCGGGATTTCAGATACCAATAATAAAGAAAATACAATAATCGCAGCGATAAATATATATATCAAGCCTTTCGACACGACAGGTACGTCATGCGTTATTCCACAACAGAAGCTAACCCAAAACAAAGCATTTGCCGGAACATTTAACCCTATAAACGAATCTGATTGTCGTTCGTCTATATTAAACTTTGCCAAACGTAACGCCGAAAAAACTGCAATAAGAAAAGCTATAAAAGGAAGATATTTTTTTATCAGTTCATTTTGCGATATAATATGTACATTGTCATTTAAAAATTGGAAAATAGCTACGCTCGGAGCGAGACCAAAACTTACCATATCTGATAATGAGTCTAATTCTTTGCCCATTGGCGAATAAGCTTTGAGCATACGGGCTGCAAAACCATCAGAGAAATCGAAAAGAGCAGCTATTATTATCCATATTACAACCCAGAAATAATTACTGTTGAAAGCCATTACGGCAGCTATACATCCGGAAGACAGACTCAGGCATGTCAGCAAGTTTGGAATATGTTTTTTCATAATTATTCTTTGTTTTTCAAACGGGCTATAATGGTTTGATTTCCCGTTACCCGTTGATCCATCTCGACCAATATTTCAGTGCCTAAAGGAAGATATACATCTACACGTGATCCAAGTTTGATAAATCCAAGATGGTTATCAATATGTCCCATTTCGCCTACTTTGGCGTAAGTGACAATACGACGAGCCATTGCTCCCGCTATCTGGCGTAATAATACCTTATGTGATCCGTCTTCTGTTTCCTGAACAACGGTAGATCTTTCATTTTCTGTACTTGATTTTGGAAGATAAGCAGCTTTGAAGCGTCCGTTATGGTGTTTTTTTACTAATACTTTACCATTAATCGGAAACCAATTGGCATGCACGTTGAATGGCGACATAAATATAGAAATAAGCAATCGCTTATCCTTGAAGTATTCTTCTTCGTACACTTCCTCTATCGCTACGATTTTGCCATCGGCAGAAGCTACCACAGCGTCTTTAGTATCTCCGTCGAAACGGCGGTTAGGACATCTGTAAAAATTAACTAATCCTAAATATAATACAGCGGAAACAGCCAATACTATATATTGTAAAAAATTGACAGGAAACAGATAAAACAATGCTCCGTTGAGTAGCGCTAAAATAATAAAGTATGTAATAAGAACGTCACGTCCCTCGTGGTGTACCTTCATTGCGTTTATTTATATATTTAAGAATTATGCAAAAGTATTTTTATTTAGTGACAAATCCAATATCTGTCTTCTTTTTTTGTTATTTTAAGTTACAAACTAAGGCATAGTATTATATATAAAGATTTGAGAAAAATAAGACTATAAAATTTATTGTCTTGATAGTTTATAGTTGATTTTTAACTTTTTATATCTATCTGATTATTAGTGTTTAATGTGCTTGTTTATCTGTTTGTGCACAAAAAACATAATTGTGTGCATTGTCGTGAAAAAAGTTTGTTGTATCTTTGACTTTACTTTCGTACAAAAAAATGTAGGTTTTCAATGCTTATACAATAATGAAAGATACTCTTGTTAAAACAGACTTCGATTTGCCCGATCAGACAAATGTCTATCATGGGAAGGTAAGGGATGTTTACTCCATAGGACAAAATCTGTTGGTTATGATAGCCACAGACCGAATCTCAGCATTTGATGTAGTATTACCGCAGGGAATACCTTTTAAAGGACAGGTATTGAACCAAATTGCAGCTAAATTTTTGGATGCGTCAGCAGATATTATTCCTAATTGGAAGATTGCGACACCCGATCCGATGGTTACGATAGGCTATCGCTGCGAACCATATAGGGTTGAAATGATTATTCGGGGTTATCTGACCGGGAGCGCTTGGCGTGAGTATAAAGCAGGAGTAAGAGAGCTTTGCGGTGTACAATTACCTGAAGGAATGAAAGAAAATCAAAAATTTCCTTCCCCGATAATAACTCCAACAACCAAAGCTGACGAAGGTCATGACGAAAATATTTCTAAAGAAGAAATTATTAATCAAGGCTTAATCAGTAAAGAGGAGTACGAAAAAATAGAACAATATACATATGCCCTTTTTGAACGAGGTACAGAAATCGCGGCTCAGAAAGGATTAATACTTGTAGATACAAAGTATGAATTCGGCAAAAAAGACGGTCAAATCTATCTGATTGACGAAATTCATACGCCCGATTCTTCCCGCTATTTTTATGCGGATAATTATCAGGAACTTTTTGATAAAGGACAGGAACAACGTCAGTTATCAAAAGAATTTGTTCGTAAATGGCTTATGGATAATGGCTTTCAGGGAAAAACCGGACAAAAAATCCCTGAAATTACAGACGAATTTTGTGAGAATGTATCCAAACGTTATATAGAATTATATGAAAAAATAGTTGGAGAAAAATTTGTAAAGGCAGATAATGCCGATGTTGCGGAACGCATTAAAAATAACGTTACCTCTTATTTAAACCATTTAAATAAGAGGTATTTAATATAGCCAATGTCAAATCTTTACATTATATCAGGTTGTAACGGCGCCGGAAAGACGACAGCCTCTTATACGATGCTTCCTGATATCGTAAATTGTAAAGAATTTATTAACGCCGATGAGATTGCCAAAGGTTTGTCTCCGTTTCAACCCGAAAAGGTTGCCATAGAAGCCGGGCGTATAATGCTCACTCGAATGCAAGAAATGCTGCGTCAAAAAGCAGATTTTGCCATTGAAACGACATTAGCTACCAAGTCTTATGTCCGTTTTATCGAAAAAGCTCAAGAACAGGGTTACTATGTGACATTGATATATTTTTGGCTAAATTCTCCTGAATTGGCTATCAAGCGAGTAGAGGAGAGAGTCAAAGCCGGAGGTCACAACATACCTCAGGATGTGATTCGAAGAAGATACAAAGCAGGTAAAAGAAACTTATTTACTTTATATACACCGGTTACTGACTTTTGGATGGTGATAGATAATTCGGTCAATCCATTCCAATTGATAGTAGAAGGAAAAAAGGAAAAGATATTGTGTATTCACAATGCCGATACGTTAAACCAAATAAAAAAACTATGACTCGTCGTGAAATTGTTTTAAGAAACAAGCTGTTGAAAGGTATGCATTTATCTTATAACAGACTTATTGAAGAAAAACAAAAAGAAAATGGCGCACTTTTCTTTTCAGAAGAAGGTAAGATTGTGAAAGTAAAAGCGCGTAATCTTAAAAAGACAGAATCTAAAATTCCTTCTGTAAAATAATTCAATGACTTACGAAGCTGAAAAAATACTTCCCTATGAGAGCTCCGAAAACAAAGGAGCTCAAGTAGAGAAGATGTTTGATTCGATTGCAGAAAATTACGATACCCTAAATCATACTTTATCGATGGGAATTGACAAAGGATGGAGAAAGAAAGGGTTGCGAACTTTACAAAAAATAAATCCTCAAAGCATATTAGATATAGCTACCGGAACGGGCGATCTCGCTTTCGAAGCATATAGGCTTTTGAAACCGAAATATATACTTGGAACAGATATATCCGAAGGTATGATGCAAGTTGCGCGTTGTAAGGCTCAAAAAAATGGATTATCCGATAAAATTAGATTTGAGAGACAAGATTGTATGGCTCTTGAATTGGAAGATAGTTCATTTGATGCGGCAATGGTGGCGTTTGGCGTGAGGAATTTTGAAGATTTGGACAAAGGTTTAAAAGAAATCTATCGCGTATTAAAACCCGGAGGACAACTGATGATATTGGAATTGTCGACTCCGCGACATTTTCCAATGAAACAAGCATATTGGATATATTCGCGTCTGTTTATTCCTACAATCGGGCGACTTATTTCCAAAGATAAAACAGCCTATTCTTATCTCCCTAAATCGATAGAAGCCTTTATACAAGGTAAGGATATGACAAATACTTTACTCAAAAACGGTTTTAACACCGCAAAATTTAAGACTTATACTTTCGGAATTTGCTCCATGTATCTGGCTACTAAATAAGATGGAAAATTAAGAGTATAATTTTTTTAATAAATCTTCACGCTTTAATTTTCGTAAAGTCTTTGTTATTTGGTTTTTATAATCTTTGTCATACCAAAAGAAGAATTGTCGCTGGGCTAATTTCTGTTCCTTTGTGCGGGCGGTATACACTTTTTCGAGTGTATAAGGATGGTATCCTGTATAATATATCTCTGTAGCGAGTGTCATTGGCGATGGCGTGAAATCTTGAACCTGCTCCAATTTAAAATTGATCTTTTTCATAGCAATTGCTAAATCAGCCATATCCAATTCGGAACACCCCGGATGTGAAGATATAAAATACGGAATCAATTGTTGTTTAAGCCCACTTTCGTTGTTTAATTTATCGAATATTTTTTTGAAAGTATAGAATTGATCGAAGCTTGGTTTACGCATATAGCCCAATACTTTACTCGATGTATGTTCGGGAGCAACCTTCAATCGCCCCGATACATGGTTTAAAATAATTTCTTTGGTATATTCGTCAGATGCCTTATTTAAACATTCGTCTTCGTTTCTATGTAATAACATGTCATAGCGGATGCCACTTCCTATAAAAGATTTTTTGATTTGAGGTAATGCGTCTACCGATTTATATACGTCAAGTAATGCTCTATGGTCGACATTTAGGTTTTTACAAATTTTGGGATGTATACAGGACGGACGATGACATTTTTGACAAAATGTTTCATCTTTGCCTTTCATCATATACATGTTTGCGGATGGACCTCCCAGATCGCTTATATATCCTTTGAAATCGGGCATTTCGATGATGCTTTTCACCTCTTTCATTATCGAACTCTTAGAACGGGAAGCAATGAATTTTCCCTGATGAGCCGATATTGTGCAAAATGCGCATCCTCCAAAACATCCACGATGCATATTCACTGAAAATTTTATCATCTCAAACGCCGGGATAGGCTTTTGTTTATACTTAGGATGTGGCAAACGGGTATATGGCAAATCAAAAGATGCGTCTATTTCTTTTTCGCTCATTGGCGGATAGGGCGGATTTATTACAACAGATTCGTCGCCAAAATTTTGTATGATGCGTTGGGCATGGATCAAATTTGATTGTTCTTCAACAATGCGAAAATTTTTGGCTTGTTTTATTTTTTCGGCGATACATTCTTCGTGTGAAAATAGTTGGATGTCATTTTCTCCTTTTTTGAATTCAGCTTTATCTATGACATAAGCTGTTTGAGGAATGTCTGTCATTTCATGAATTTTCTTTCCTGCCCCAAATTCATGTACTATTTTGCGTAACGGCTGTTCACCCATTCCATAAACCAAAAGATCTGCATTCGATTCTATAACAATTGATTCTCGAAGCTTGTCTTGCCAATAGTCGTAATGCGTAACCCTGCGTAATGATGCTTCTATACCTCCAAGTATAACGGGGACATCGGGATAGAGTTGCTTCAATATATGCGTATAGACGATAGAAGGCATGTCAGGACGCATATCTGTCCTGCCATCCGGGGTATAAGCGTCGCTCGATCGCAAACGTTTATTTGCGGTATAGTGGTTGATCATTGAGTCCATCGCCCCTGCCGAAACTCCAAAGAAGAGGCGTGGACGTCCTAATTTTTTGAAATCGCGTAAATCATCACGCCAATTTGGTTGCGGAACGATAGCAACTTTTAAACCTTCCGACTCAAGTATTCGTCCAATGACTGCTGCTCCAAAAGAGGGGTGATCTACGTATGCATCACCGGAGAATAGGATAACGTCCAATTCATTCCATCCTCTCAACTCGACTTCCTTCTTGGTAGTCGGTAACCAATCCGTTAGTTTGTATTCTTTCATATGAATATTGTCGTGCAAAGGTATGTTTTTTTAAACAGATACATTTATGTTAAATATTAAACTGTGATAAATTGAAAATTAGAGATTATTAAAAAAAAACTAAGTTTTTAATTTTTTGTGCAAAATTTTTATTCCTTAAAACATTTTATCTTTGTGTGATGTTAGCTTATATATGAAAAAAAATTATCAAATAATTTTAGCCTTTACGATTCTTGTTTTGGGGGCATGCAGTACTACGAAGAACATTCCTGATGGGCGTTATTTGCTTAATGATTTTGAGATAAAAACGGATAATAAAGTCAAAGGCGCCGCAGACCTTGAAAGTTACATACGTCAACAGCCTAATGGTTCATTGCCTGTTTTGGGTAAAGTAGGATTGAAAATATATAATATTGCTGGTACGGATACTACAAAATGGCTGAATCGTACTATCAGAAAGATTGGGTCAGAACCTGTCATTTATGATCCTCGATCAGCAAATGTTTCTTCTCAACAATTGAAACAGGCTATGAACAACATGGGGTACATCGAAGCAGAAGTTGATACGATACAAAGATTGAAACATAAAAAGGTATCTTTGACCTACAATATAAAAACTGGTACGCCCTACCGTATTAGAAATTATACCAACGCAATTGAAGATACGACTATACACAGGATAACCAAACGTTTCTCTTCATCGTCTTTACTTCATAAAGGAGATTTATTTGATATGGAAATGCTTGAAGAAGAGAGGAATAATATGAGTTCATTAATGCGTAATGTCGGTTATTATAATTTTTCCAAAGATTATATTTATTTCAAAGCGGATACGACTCTCGACTCTCATCAAACAGATCTATATTTAAGCGTTTATCCTTTTCAAGATAGTCTCCCGCATCCAAGATACAAAATGAATAATATAACCATAATTTCCGGTTTTAATCTTCAGGATGCTCCGGCAGATCGTTATTTTAAGAATGCGGATACGACTTATACAGGCAATATCAGGATTATAAAGGGACGTAAGAATTTTCTTCGAAATTCAACATTGCGACGTAATACTTTTCTTCAAAAAGGGATGTATTATTCCGATATACTTTTATCTCATACTTATGAGAATTATAATAGCATGGGGGCTATACAACAGACAAACATAATAATAACTCCTTCTTCTGAAGATAGTTTGCATTTGCTTGACGCAAAGATATTTTTAACGCCTGCTAATGCTCACTGGTTTAGAGCCAGTTTGGATGGTACAAATTCAGCCGGAGATATAGGCGTCGCTCCAAGTCTGTCTTATCAGCATCAAAATTTATTTAACGGAGGCGAGGTTTGGAATATTACATTGAAGGGCGCTTATGAATTTATTACGGGACAGCAAAGTACCGACGTGCTGAATAAGAATTATTATGAATATGGTATAGAAACCGGGATATCATTTCCGATGTTCTTAATTCCTTGGTTAAATAAGAAGTGGAAAGAAAGGTCAGGTGCATCAACCAAAATTTCTCTGGGTTTAAATAACCAACACCGTTCAGAATATACGCGTCAGTTTTTTAATGGATCAATAGGTTATGGATGGTCTACTATGCGTCGCCAATTAAGACATAGCGTTGATTTATTAGATGTTAACTATGTCCGTATGCCTTGGATGTCCAACAATTTCAGGAATAAATATTTGAATGATTCAACAAGCAATCAGTTATTAAAAGAAAGTTACAAGAATCAATTGATTGCTCGTACATCTTATTCAATGACATTTACTAAAAAACAACGCTTTGTAAAATTGGCTAATACAACTACCATAAGAGCCGGGATTGAAGTTGCGGGAGCATTGCCTCGATTGATAACTTCATTAAATGGGGCTAAACCTAAAAGCGATGGTATGAAAGAACTTTTTGGTGTAGCTTATGCGGAATATATGAAAACAAATTTTGATTTTGCGCGTACAATGCCTATATCGAAAAATCATGTAATAGCTTATCATGTTGGATTAGGTTTTGCCTATCCTTACGGAAATTCTCATGTGTTACCATTTGAAAGGCGATTCTTCGCAGGAGGCGCCAATAGTGTTAGAGGATGGAGTACGCGTTCTCTTGGACCGGGTAGTTATAAACGTGTAAATTCATCTATGGATTTTATCAATCAAACAGGAGACATAAAATTGGAAGCCAGTATTGAAAGCCGTCATAAGATAGGAACAATGTTCGAATTGGCGGGATTTGTTGATGCGGGTAATATTTGGACAATCAAAAATTATAAATCGCAACCTTTAGGTTATTTTAGATTCAGTGAATTTTATAAGGAAATAGCCGTTGCGTATGGTTTGGGGCTGAGGTTCGATCTCGGATTCCTTTTGCTTCGTTTCGATACGGGTTTCAGAGCTTATGATCCTTCTGAATCTCAGTCGGATCGTTTTGTACTTTTTAGTCCACGTCTCTCTCGAATGGCTTTCCATTTTGGTATTGGTTATCCATTCTAATTGCTTAAATATCAATTGTTATTTTTGTCCTTCAGGGATTTAGGCAGATAAATGATTTCCCGCTTTGTTAAATTATTTATTCCTTTATTTTAATATTTAGCTAAAAGATATTCTGTTTGAGTGCGACAAATATACCAGTATTATTTAGTTTTATTACTATCATTTTGTTTTTACATAATTGTTGAACTCCATTTTTTATTGTTATACCATCGGTATTTTACATTGTCAATTCTCCATAGATCATTTTTTCGGATAAGTACAAATAAATATTCCGCGTCGAAATTATTATTTGTTTTAAAGTAGACTTCCGCTCTGTTTTTATTTTTTAGAATGACGGAGGATTCTATAAAGTTTTCTATTCCATCATATTTTGAAGGGAAACCAAAAGAATCTGCTTTTCCGCCATAAACTCGTTTTTTATCAGTGGCAAAAGCTTCGAACACCGGTAAATATAATTTTCGGAATTCAGGAAAATAATCAATCTCCTGATTTTCTCTGTTTTCATCATGCAATTTATAAATATAGTTTTCAATCTCATTCATTTTAGTACCATAATACAATGACATTGAAAGCAAATATTCTTCCAACTCTTTTTCCGATGGAAATTCAGTTCTGTTTAAATTAAAATCAATATCGTTTTTCATCCTTTTACTTATTAATAGTCAAATGTTAACGCTTCTCCTCTTACTTCTTTTACGATCCCATTGTCGAAAGCAACTTGACCATTCAGGAATGTTTTTTCGATAGAATGGGAGAGAGTTTCGTTTTCAAGGGGAGACCATTTACACTTATATAAAATATTATCTTTTGAAATGGTATATGGTTTATTGGGATTTACTAACACAAGGTCAGCAAAATAACCTTCTCGAATATAACCTCGATTGTGTATATGAAATAGAGTGGTAGGAGCATGGCTCATTTTATCTACAACCTGTTCTTTAGTTATTTTTCCCTGTTTTGCCAGTTCGAGCATCATTAGTAATGAATGTTGTACCAATGGCCCTCCGGAGGCAGCTTGTAAAACTCCACCTTGTTTTTCTTCCCACAGATGGGGAGCATGATCGGTAGCTATTATATCTAATTTTCCATCCAATAGACCTTGCATTAAGCTATCTCTATCAGTTATTGTCTTCACGGCAGGGTTCCATTTGATACGGTTGCCGTATTTTTGATAATCCTCGTCCGAAAACCAAAGATGATGAACGCACACTTCGCCGGTGATTTTTTTATCTTTAAGAGGCGTCTTGTCAAAAATACTGACTTCTTTGGCTGTGGATAAATGTAATATGTGTAGGCGTGAACCATATTTAGACGCCAATTCGGCAGCTTCAGACGATGATTGATAACAAGCTTCTGCGTTTCTTATAAGCGGATGATATTGGATTGGAATATTTTCACCTAATTCAGCTTTAAATTTCGCAAGGTTTTGACGTATAATTTCTTCTTTTTCGCAATGAGTCGCAATCAACATATCTATTTCAGCAAAGATGGTTTGCAATACTTTCTTATCATCTACAAGCATATTCCCTGTTGAGGAACCCATAAAGACTTTTACTCCGCAAACTGTTTTTCGATCTACTTTTTTTAGTTCGGACATATTGTCGTTCGTTGCGCCCATGTAGAACGAATAGTTGGCATACGATTTTTGAGCTCCAAGTTTAAACTTCTTCTCCAATTCTTCTAAACTTGTCGTTTGAGGTTTCGTATTAGGCATATCCATAAAGGAAGTGACGCCTCCGGCTATTGCAGCTCTACTCTCAGTGGCTATATCTCCTTTATGCGTTAAACCGGGTTCGCGGAAGTGCACCTGATCATCAATAACACCCGGCAATAGCCATAATCCTTTGGCATTGATTATTTGAGATTGGTTAAGAATCGCTTCGGGGATATTTTCATCTTTGTAAATTTTTTTGATTATTTTGCCATCGATCAAAACTGAACCTGAGTAAGATTTACCTTCATTTATTATAGTCGTATTGTGAATTAATATCATAGTTATAAATTTATTATTTAAACATAATTTCTTTTACTGTTTCGACGCGTTTTGTTATTGGCAAATTATAATCAAGCCAGTGAATATGTAAACCACGTTTCTCCATACCTCTAAACCAAGTCATTTGTCTTTTAGCGAATTGATGGATTGCTATTTCCAGTTGGGTAAACATCTCATTATAAGTTAATTCTTTCAATAGAAAGAGTGTGACAAATTTATATTCTAATCCATAATATATTAAATCAGTAGGATTTATACCTCTATCGAGCAGGTTTTGAACCTCCTCAATCATTCCTTCGTTAAGACGTGCATTCAACCGTTTAGTTATTCTTTCTCTTCTTAATTCCCTTTCGATGTCGATACCTATAATTAAACTATTAAGGGGCGGAAATTCATTTTTATCGGCAGGGCTGTTTTTTGTATATTCTTCTATTTCAATAGCTCTTATAGCTCTTTGTTTGGTGTCAATATCAGTTTTATTGTGTAGTTTTTTATAAGTGACTAATATAGTTGATAATTCTTCGAGACTTTTATTCTCGAGTTTTTTTCTTAATTCTTTATTTTCCGGAACGTTAATTAAAGAATAGCCTTTTAATACAGATTCAATATATAGCCCGGATCCTCCACAAAGTAGTGGAGTTTTTTCTCTGTCCTTTAGGTCTGTATAAATTTTATGAAAGTCGCGCTGATATTCAAAAATGTTATATTTATCACCGGCTTCCAATATATCTATCAAATGATATGGAATTTTTTTCCCATTAACACAATAGTCGTCCAAATCCTTACCAGTCCCTATATCCATAGAACGATATACCTGTCTCGAATCTCCACTGAGACGCTCCGAATTTAGTTCATAAGCCAAATGACAAGCAAAATTCGTTTTACCCGACGCCGTAGGTCCTAAAACTGTAATAAGGTCAAATTGATTCATAACACAAATTTAATGATTAATGTGTCTGTAAATAAATTATAATTAATATTTTATTTTCAATATTTGCGAGTTATACCTGATAAAGAAATAACTAAATCTTTTTAAAATGCAGATAGTCATACATCATTTGCTTTTAATGGCATCATAGTTAAAAAAAAGAGTTTATATTTGTACTCTTAAAATAATGTTTATTTAATAAATCTGAATGAAAGAAGTTAAATCTTTAGTAAACAATATTGTTGCTGCTTGTCAAGAAAAAAAAGCTAAAAATATAGTCATTGTTGATATGACAGAATTGCCGGGATCAATTTGTCAATATTTTGTAATCTGTGATGGTAATACTCCTACTCAAGTATCTGCAATAGCCGAAGAGGTGATTGACAGTTTAAAGAAAAAGAAGAAAGAACGTCCTATTAGTAGTGACGGATTGCGTGAGGGACGTTGGGTCGGAATAGATTATGGTACGGTTATTGTTCACATATTCTTGCCCGAATTGCGAGAATTTTATGATTTGGAGCATCTTTGGGCTGATGCTGGTATAGAATCTATTCCGGACATTGACTGACAATATTTTATTAATTAAAATAAGGACATCGTTAATAATTTATGGATAATTATAATAAGGGGGGTAATTCACCTAAAAATCCTTTTCCCAAAAAGCCAAAAACATCATTCAATCTGAATTGGTTGTATCTAATTGTTATAGCCGGGATTATTGGAATATATTTCTTTTCGGAATCAGGTATGACTAAAGAGATTCCATGGTCTGATTTTCAATCATATGTAAAACAAAATAATTTCAATAAAATTGTTGTTGACGAACGAAGCAAAACTTTAAGAGCTTATGTCCGTCCGGATTCATTGAAAAACGTTTTTAAACAAGATGTTGAAAATTCTAAGGGAAATCTTTCCGTAACCGTAAAAATACCATCGGCAGATAAATTTTCAGATTTCTATGATAAAGTGAAGTCCGATTATAAGTTAGATATTGATGTCAGTTATGAATCCAGCACAAGTACATTTGACTTTTTGATAGCTGTATTACCTTTCGTACTTCTTATCGGTTTATGGATTTTTATGATGCGTCGTATGTCCGGAGGTAGTTCCGGAGGTGGAGGAGGCGTGTTTAGCGTTGGCAAGTCCAAAGCGCAATTATATGATAAAGGCTCAGATTTGAAAGTAACATTTAAAGATGTCGCCGGATTGTCTGAGGCAAAAGAAGAGATCGAAGAAATAGTTGAGTTTTTGAGAAATCCATCTCGATATACGGAGATCGGAGGTAAAATACCAAAAGGAGCGTTACTCGTAGGGCCTCCCGGAACAGGTAAAACTTTATTGGCTAAAGCAGTAGCAGGAGAGGCGAATGTTCCGTTTTTCTCTTTGTCAGGATCCGATTTCGTAGAAATGTTTGTTGGAGTAGGAGCTTCACGAGTACGTGACCTATTTAAACAAGCAAAAGAAAAGTCACCATGTATTATATTTATTGATGAAATAGATGCAATCGGTCGCGCCCGTGGCAAAAATCCGAATTTTGGATCGAATGATGAACGTGAAAATACGTTGAATCAGTTGCTTACCGAAATGGATGGATTTGGTACAAATAGTGGAATTATTATACTTGCAGCCACTAACCGTGCCGATATATTAGACAAAGCCTTATTACGTGCCGGTCGTTTTGACCGTCAAATATATGTAGATTTGCCAGACTTAAATGATCGTAGAGATATATTCAAGGTACATTTACGCCCGATAAAAATAGATGACAGCGTAGACCTTGACTTTTTGGCTCGCCAAACGCCGGGATTTTCAGGCGCGGATATCGCTAATGTATGTAATGAAGCCGCATTGATAGCTGCTCGTAAAGGTAAAAAAGTCGGACAAAAGGATGACTTTACGAATGCGGTCGATCGTATAGTCGGAGGATTGGAAAAGAAAAACAAGGTCACTACAAAGAATGAGCGTGAAACTATAGCTATTCATGAAGCCGGACATGCTACTCTTAGTTGGTTCTTGGAACATGCCAATCCGTTGGTAAAAGTTACAATTGTACCTCGTGGAAAAGCATTAGGCGCAGCATGGTATTTGCCGGAAGAAAGACAAATTACAACCAAAGAACAAATGCTTGACGAAATGTGTGCTTTGTTAGGAGGGCGCGCAGCCGAAGAAGTATTTATCGGACAAATATCATCCGGAGCCGTAAATGATTTGGAACGTGTAACAAAACAAGCTTATGCGATGATCTCATACATGGGTATGAGCGATAAAATGCCAAATTTATGTTATTACGACTCGACAGGAGATGGATATGGATTTACTAAGCCATATAGTGATGAAACCGCTTTGCTTATTGATAAGGAAGTTCAGGCAATGATTACCGAGCAATACGAGCGGGCAAAACGATTACTTAAAGAATATGCTGAAGGGCA
This sequence comes from uncultured Dysgonomonas sp., assembly GCA_945292135.1. Classification (GTDB taxonomy): domain Bacteria; phylum Bacteroidota; class Bacteroidia; order Bacteroidales; family Dysgonomonadaceae; genus Dysgonomonas. The sequence continues at coordinate 3,552 of CALYRA010000001.1, read as the reverse complement.
TAACCAGCTGGCTAAAAGATTGATGACCGAAGAAGTTATCTTCGCGGATGATTTAAAGAAAATATTTGGAGAACGCCAATGGACATCTCGTTCGGAAGAAATAATGAAGGAAGAGCAAGAATTATTAGCAAAAGATGCGAATAAAGAAGATGCTCCCGGAATTTTGGCTGAACCGGGGCAATCTGATTTACAATAACAAATAAGCTATAACCTTTGAAATTACCTAATATCGTTGTCAGAGCTCTTGCTGGAGCTGTGTTTATTGGATTACTTATTGGCGGAATCCTTATAAATGAATATACATTTGCGGCTGTTTTTTCTTTATTGACAGGACTTATCTTATACGAGTTTTATGGATTGATTGAAAAATCGGCAAACATACCAATATCTAAAATGATTAATGTTTTAGGAGGTATATTATTATTTGCAGGCGCCTTTATTTATCAATCTTTTCCCGGCTCGCAACACTTTTTGGCTTTTGTTCCTTATATTGTTTATTTACTCGTACTTTTTATTAGAGAACTCTATTTAAAACGGGAAAACCCTGTACAATCGTTATCTTACTCCCTATTTGGGCAAATATATATTGCCTTGCCTTTAGCTATGTCTAATTGCTTGACCTTTCATTCAGGAAACTACAATTTTGTTTATATATTAGCTGTATTGGTATTTATTTGGGTAAATGATACTTTTGCCTATTTGACCGGAATGATGTTAGGTAAACATCGTTTGTTTGAACGTATTTCACCTAAAAAATCTTGGGAAGGGTTTGTCGGAGGCGCAATATTTGCGATGGCTTCTTCTTGGTTTTTCTATCAATTCTTGCAGTATACGCATTCATTATCTTTATTCACTTGGATTGGATTAGCCGCAACAGCCGTTATCTTTGGCACATGGGGAGACCTTATAGAATCATTGATAAAACGTACGCTGGGCGTTAAAGATTCCGGAATTATGATTCCGGGGCACGGTGGAATTTTAGATCGTTTCGATAGCACAATTCTGGCAATTCCGGCTGCCGTCTTATATTTGGAATTAATTTTCCTTCTCTGACCAATATTAATTTATTAATACCTTAGCTTTTGTAAATATTTTTACTTCCCTTGCGGACGTTAAGTATAATATTAAACAGATAATTGAGAATTTATCATTTGTGTTTGTGATAAATCAAAGATTGGTTTATGGACAAAAAAATCTCTCTATTTTATTAAGCAATAGAGAGATTTAATGATATCTTATTTTACATTATACCCTTTTCTCTTAGTTTCAATTGCCAATTCCAAGCTGATAGCATCGTATCCTCAATATTTTCTTTAGCTTTCCAACCCAAAATCGTATTTGCTTTTACAGGGTCAGCCCATATCTTTTCTATATCTCCCTGACGTCGACCGACTATTTTATAATTTAATTTTTTACCTGTTACCTTTTCAAAGGTTTTAACCAATTCTAAGACCGAAACTCCATTTCCTGTACCTAAATTAAATATTTCGACTTTGTCATTCGACTTATTTTCAATCATGCGATCGATAGCTACAACATGAGCCTTTGCCAAATCTACAACATTGATAAAGTCACGAATGCACGAGCCGTCAGGAGTATTATAATCATCTCCGAATATACTTAATTGTTCACGTACGCCAATAGCAGTTTGAGTAATATATGGAACAAGATTTTGTGGAACACCATTTGGCAGTTCGCCTATTTCTGCGGTAGGGTGCGCGCCTATCGGATTGAAATAACGTAAAATTATACTTTTTAATGGTAATCCTGCGCGAACTACATCTGTGATTATTTCTTCATTTATTTGTTTTGTATTACCATACGGAGATTCAGCAGGTTTAATCGGAGCAGACTCATCTATCGGATTTGTGTCAGGTTCGCCATAAACAGTACATGATGACGAAAATACTATATTGGGAATCTTATATTTAGGCATCAAATCCAAAAGATTTATAAGCGAATTCAGATTATTGCGATAGTATAAAAGCGGTTTTTGGACAGACTCGCCAACAGCTTTGCTTGCGGCAAAATGGATAATTCCTTGTATTCCTACGTATTTTTTAAAAAGCCTTTTTAAACTTTCCAGATCATTACAATCTAATTTTTCAAAAATAGGTTTTTTCCCGGTGATACGTTTAATACCATCAATCGAATCCGCAGTAGAATTTGATAAATCGTCAATAATTATAACTTCATAACCCGCATTCTGTAATTCTACCGCAGTGTGTGATCCGATATATCCCGCACCGCCGGTAACAAGTATTTTACCTTTCATAGTTTAGTATTTTTTTATGAGTAACAAATATATAAAATGATATTGATTTTGATAAGCAGAATTTGATAAAGAAGCAGTAATATTGATTCACCTTTATTAAGCACTATGCAATTATTGTTTTATTTTAGGTTCAAGTTTCTTTTCTCTGAATTTGTCGAATATCTTGTAACCTAATATGCCCGTAAATATTCCAAATACCAAACCGAAAAGAACGTCGAAAGGATAATGTTTGCCGACATATATTCGGCTATATCCCACGATGGTTGCCCAAATACATATAATAAGAGTATAATATTTATTGCCAAGTAAGAGGGATGAAAATATTGCAAGGCAAAAAGAGTTGGACGAGTGAGCCGAGAAAAAGCTGTAACTGCTTTCGTATTCTGTTATTGCATGTATTGAATCCCGAAAAACATCTTCATGTATGGGTCGAGGTCGAAGTACTATTATCTTTACAATATGATTTATCAAGAAATTCATTCCGATAGAAAGGGCTAAAAATAATGAAGCCCAAAGACCTGTCTTATGTTTTTTGAATATTATATAAAGGAGGACTAATATTGCAACGCAAATCCAAGCCGAATTGGAAGTAATAACCAACATAAAATGGTCTAACCATTCGGAATGATGGCTGTTTAAAAACAAAAATATTTCCTTGTCCCATTCTATTATTTTGTCTAATAGTGAAATAACCATTTATTAATATCAATCGTTTAATTTAGAAGTTGTACTTTACCCAAACTGATCCAAATAATCAGATAATTTTATTTGCAGGCTTTTCAGCTTTTAAAAATAAATATAATCATCCTACATTCCCAAAATATCTATGTATTGTTTAGACTTTTAATTATTAGATATTAATATTGCGGTGAAAATGGTTCATTTCTACTCAAGCTTACCAGCGGGACAGAATAGTTTAAAGTTGGAAAGACGGATGGTTAAAGGATGTATAAAGCGAATAAAGAATTTATAATAAATCAACAAATTTTATTACTTTTAAAATCATCTAAACTTTTAGTCATCTCATTGTGGAAATTAATTATGAATTGAGGGAGAAGGATTATCTTAACTTCCAACTTTATTATACAGCTACGAATGAAGGCGTAAAAAAACGACGATGGCTTACTCAATTTATTGTTGTTGTCATTGTTGTAGTTATCGCGACTTATATTTTTATAACAGGCGACAAATGGATCAGTTATTATGTTTTTGCCGCGGCTATTCCTGCATATTTTCTTTTTGCGTTTTATACCAAATTATTATATCGGTTTTCTTTG